>JAJZCT010000191.1 GCA_021828925.1 Planctomycetota bacterium | reverse complement strand
TTTGGTGTTGATAAAATCAGCATTCATGATTTTCCAATGGCCCAGGCCATGCTGGATGATTACTTTCAGCGCGGCGGCAATACATTTGATTCGGCACATATTTACTCCATGGGTGTTTGCGAAAAGGCCTTGGGACGCTGGGTTGCCAATCGCGGCATTCGTGAACAAATCGTCATCATAGGCAAGGGAGCGCACACCCCGGACTGCAATCCCACCGCCCTGACCCGCCAACTCCTGGAAAGTCTGGATCGCCTGAAAACACATTATGTTGATATTTACATGATGCACCGCGACGACCCCGCCGTGCCGGTGGAGGAATTCGTGGATGTCCTTAACGAGCATAAACGTGCCGGACGTATCCGCGCCATTGGCGCATCCAACTGGAGCATCCCACGCATTGAGGCGTTTAATTTCAGCGCCCGAGCGCGCGGCCTGTCGGGCTTTTGCGCCATTAGTAATAATTTCAGTTTGGCGCGCATGGTTCGCCCTCCCTGGCCGGGGTGTATGTCAAGCTCAGATGTGGAGTGGCGGGACTTCCTGAAGGGCAATGAAATCATTCTTATGCCTTGGAGCAGTCAGGCACGCGGATTTTTTACCGATCGCGCGGCACCGGAGAAAACCGCCGATGCCGAGCTGGTGCGGTGCTGGTATTCACCGGATAATTTTCGCCGCCAGGAAAAAACTCGCGAGCTGGCGCGTAAACTGGGCGTAACGCCCATCGTCATCGCCCTGGCTTATGTGCTCTGCCAGCCGTTCCCTACTTTTCCGATGATCGGGCCGGCCACAGTTGCCGAAACCCGCGAAAGCTGCGCCGCATTAAAAGTTAAACTTACCGTTGATCAGCTTCATTGGCTGAATCTGGAAAGATAATTGAGCCATTTTCCACTTTGCAATGACCGGCGATATAATCCTGAACATGATTGTACTGATTGATAATTATGATTCGTTCACCTACAACCTCGTCCAGCGGCTGGGAGAAATTGACGCCACGCGCGTCATAGAAGTGGTGCGCAATGATAAAATTTCCATTGACCAGATCGAAAAGTGGCAGCCGGAAAAAATTATTATCTCTCCCGGCCCATGCACGCCGCGTGAAGCCGGAATCAGCAATGATGTGCTGAAACACTTTGGCCCGCGGCTGCCGATTCTGGGTGTTTGCTTGGGCCACCAGTGCATCGGCCACGCCTTTGGGGCCATTGTTGAACGAAACTATCGGCTCATGCACGGCAAGACATCCCCGATCTACCATCATAATCAAGGCCTGTTTGCCGGCCTGTCAAATCCCTTTGATGCCGCACGGTATCACAGTCTGGTCATTCGCCCCGGTACATTACCCGATGATTTTACGGTGACAGCCTGGACGGAGGAAAAAGAGATCATGGGCGTGCAGCACAAACATTGGCCGCTTTACGGCGTGCAATTCCATCCGGAAAGTTTTCTTACACCGGAAGGCTATACGCTGTTGGCCAATTTCCTCAAAATCCCCTCCAACATCGTCTCAAGCCCCGCCAACGTGGCCTGATCAGCAACACCTGGATGCTTCATTTCCGGTTCAATGCTGTTAATGCATGACGAGTTTGATCAGTGAAACACGCCATCGGGCCAGCGCCGCAGCCAGGATGGGCCGATGGGTTTGACAGCTGCAGCACCCGGCGAGCGGATATGGCAGCGTTCCAGCAATGAGCCTTCCTGCAAATATAACGTGCTAAGCGCATCCAGATAGGCCACATTAGCCTGGGCCTGCGCCAGTTGCGCCGAAAGCAGATTTGATTGGGCCAACGATACCAAAATAGCGGTGCTTTCACCGACCTTAAATTCGGCCTGCGTGGCGCGTAATGTTTCGGCCTGCGCCTCGGTGGTGGCGGCGGTGGCGGTAATCTGCTGCTTGTCTGTTTCGGCCTGAATATAGGCGGTGCGTACACTGAGTTCCACGCTGCGAACAGTATTGGCCAACGCGGCCTCTTCCTGATCGCGGCTTAGCACAGCGCTTTGATAATTGGCGGTGGGAGTGCGGTTAAAAATTGGATAATTAAAAGACAAGCCGCCGACCAGCTGATAGGCGGATCCATTAAGATTCTGGGCCGCCGGCCCAAAGGATTCAGCATAACCAGTCTTTCCCATGGTAATGAACATATTGAGCACCGGCAGCAACCCGTTGCGAGTTTGAATGACCGATAAATCTCCTTGTTCGATCTGCAAACGCGTTTGATTAAGAACCGGGCTCATTTTGAGGGCCAGTTCGGTATGCTGTTTCAGTGGTGCAATCGGGCCGCCGGGAATATACGGCCGGGTGGTAAGCTGCAGTTGATCCTGCCAGAAGGGGCGGTTCGCGGGAGCGATCAGGCTCAATAAATTCAGCCGGGCTATTTTCATGGCACCGACCGCACTGACCAACTGTTCACGCGTTACGGCGGTCTGTGCTACGGCCGACGCGAATTGCGACGGCGAAGTGCGGCCTACGTGGATCAGTTCTTTGGTTTGAGCTTCCTGTTGTTGTGCGACGTTCAAAGCAGTTTTGAGAATCTGAACATTTTGCTGCCCCAGGACATACGCCCAGTACGCCTGCACAACATCATCGGTAATGGTCAGCGCTTCGCCGCGTAACTGATAGTCGGATATCTTTTTGCCGATACGGGCGCTTTCAATGCCCGCCAGATTGGCCTGCAGGCTGGCACCCTGCAGTAGCGCCTGGGTAACGGTAATCGAACCATTGACCGTTGAAGACTGTCCACTGCCGTTTTCACTATCATTAAGGGTGGGGCTTATATCGGCGTGAATGGATGTGCCCGTCGGTAATTGTTCGCCTACGCCCACATTGGCGTTTCCGGAGTCGATGGTCCCGAAGTGCCGGCTTCCGGGAATATAACCGCCACTGGCCGTGACATAGCCGCCACTGGTGGGGACGCGATTTTTGGAAGCCTGTACACCGCCGGTGAGTGTTGGATCAAAGGCCCCGCGACGAGCTTCAATTTGTTCCTGGGAAAGCGCAGGATTAAACCGTTGTACCAGCAGAGCAGGATTATTTTTCAATCCAATAACCAGCGCATCCGAAAGCGATAGATCAATTATCTTTCCGGAACTGGAAAACCTGGTGGTTGGTACGCCACCGGGCCGCGTGGTGTCGGGCGGCAGTGCGGATGACATTTCCGTTACCGAAGTTTGCGTAGCGGCACCGGTTTCAATGGCCTGCTGATGGGCGATGGCGGAATGTTGATAGTTTTCAAAACCGCCGGAATCAATACTGGTACAACCGGATAGTCCAACCAATGCGCCGACCGCCGCCATGGCGCACATACCGCGCTTCATGGGCCGGCGGTTGAAAATAGGCTGGTTCATTCGGGCCGGGGAAAACGATTTATTCATAGCGGAGAGCCTCAATGGGATTCAGCCCGGCGGCGCGGCGGGCGGGATAATAGCCGAAGAAAATACCGATCGCGGCCGAAATGGACAGCGCCAGAACAATCATGTGCGGTTCCACCTGGCCGGAAAAATTCCGAAACTTGACGTAATGAGCCGCCACCACGCCGACCCCCACGCCGATGAGCCCTCCCAGGACACTGATCAGTGTGGCCTCAATGAGAAATTGCCTTAATATATCACGCCGCCGCGCTCCGATGGCCTTGCGAATGCCGATTTCCCGTGTGCGCTCCGTCACCGTTACCAGCATGATATTCATAATGCCAATTCCGCCGACCAGCAGCGATATGGCCGCCACCGAGCCAAGCAGCATGGTGAACGCGTTGACGATCCGGCTGGAGATTTTAATGATCTGCAACTGGTTGGAAATCCAGAAATCATCCTCGTCCCCGGAGATAAGCGAGTGGCGTATGCGCAAAATCCGCTGCGCCATCGCCTGCACGTGGTTGAGGTCCGAAGCATGCAGCGCCTGTATGTCGATACGATTGAGCGCCACCGCCCGGCCCAGCAGGTCGGTCATGGCGGTGGTATAGGGCAGCAGCACCTGATTGTCCGGATCAAACCAGCCCTGTCGGCCTTTGGGCACCAGTACCCCGATCACTTTAAATCGCACCGTTCGCACGGTGATGGTGTGGCCCAGCGGATCCTGCGATCCGAAAAGTCGTTCCGCGGTTTCCGGGCCGATCACCGCGACGGTGGCCATGTCGCGGCAATCAAAATCGTTGAACATGTGACCGCTTTGCACCTGAAAATCATGAATCAGAATATAAGTGGGAGCGCAACCGAAGGTATTACAGAACGTCGAATTTCCATCCCATTTCACCGGTTCATTGGAAGCCACGACCGGCGATACGTACTTGACGCCGGGAATTTTGAGCATCGCCCGGGCGTCGCCGATGGTCAGTGGATACGCCGCCCCGTGCAGCACCGGCGGTATCTTGGGATTGTGGGGGAAAATGGTAATGGTGTTCTTGCCCATGCGCGAAACCCATTTGACAACGTGCTGCTCGGCACCGTTGCCCAGCGCCAGCATGGCGATGACGGCGGCAACGCCCAAGATCATGCCCAGCATCGTCAGGATGGAACGGAGCTTGTTGGCCAACATGCTGCGTAAAGCGATTTTAACGGTGGTCCATAAGAGCATGTTTATTCTCCAGTGTGGTGCGGCTCGGAACTTAATGCCGGAGCCAGTCCGGTGTCCACATGCTCGATACATTGCCGATGTGAATCACGACGTTCTGCCCCGGATTAAGCCCCTGGAGCACCTGCCAATCAAGGTCATTGCGTTCGCCCAGTGTGACATTCTTCACCTGCTGCTTGCCGTTGGAATCGACCACCGTCACAGTATCCTGGCCGTTCTGGATGACCACCGCCTGCAACGGAATATACAGGACGTTCGGCAGTTTGTCGGCAAAGATATCGACATTGGCGGTCATGCCCGGCTTAAGCAGTTGCTTCTGCTTTCCCAGTACCAAAATTTTGGACTGAAAGGTGACAATATTGTTGGTGGACGGGTTGGTGCCGCCGGCAGTTTGATCCTGAATGGATTCCGGCGCGATCAACACCACGCGTCCGGGGAACACAATGCCCGGCGCGCCGGCCGCGGTAATTTCCACATTCTCACCGATTTTTACGTGATTGATGTCGCTTTCATTGATGGTGGCATTGACATAAATATGGGATGTGTCCACCAGGGTCATCACGGTGGTACCGCCGCCGACATTGTTGGTGGCCGACGCGATCACCTGCCCCTGCTGCACATCCACATTGGCCACGTAGCCGGTAAACGGCGCGAGGACCTTGCAATACTTCAAGTTGGTATTGGCCCGACTGAGACTCGCCTTCGCTTTCTGAATGGCAACCAGATCCAGTTGAACATTTAATTTTTGGAGTTTTACCTGCAGCGCCTGCTGCTTGAGTTGCGATATTTGAACCTCGGCGAGTCGGGCGGCCTGCTGATCCCTTACCAGCGTGGTGTAGTCCGTATCGTAGGTCTGCTGGGCGGCCAGATTTTCTTTCAATAATGTTGCGTCGCGCTGCACATTAAGTTGATCATTTTTTACCTGCGCCTGCGCCGAGAGCAGATTGGCCTCATCGGTTTGACGCGAGGTGATGAGATTTTCCTTGGCAATTTCATAACTTACGTTGGCCGCGAGCAAGGTCAGCTTCGCCTGGTCCAAATCCTGCTGCGCGATGGCCACGGCCTGTAACTCCAATGTGGGATCAACCGTGAGGATCACCTGCTTTTTTTTCACCAGATCGCCGATCTGAATCTGGGCGTCCGGATTTCCGTTTCCCAGCGGCAGGCTGAGGATCTCGCCCCCCGCCTGACATTTGATATCCACCGTCCGATTCGCCTGCACATTACCCGTGGCATACACATGCACCGTCAGTGTGCCTTTTTTAACCACTGCGGTATGCACTTTTGGCGCAGCGGTCGCGCCGGCCCCTTGATAATAGTGATATGCCGCCGCGCTGCCAATCACCGCAGCCGCGATAACTCCGATGAGTATTAAACCTTTTTTCATCCGTACCTGTTCCGCTTTTCGCGGCTCCTTATTTGGTTTTATCTTTGATCTTATGCAACGGCGTCCCGCTTGTCGGCCTCAACCCGCCTGCGCCACCAACTCCCGCGCCGAGCGATTATGTTCCACAATATCCACAATCTGGCCGTCACGAATCTGTATCTCGCGACGGCAATGCCGGGCCACGTTCGAGTCATGTGTGACAATGACAATTGTGCGGCCCTGATCGTTAATGCTGTGAAAAACTTCCAGTATTTCCCGGCCGACATGCGAATCGAGATTGCCCGTAGGCTCATCCGCCAGAATAATCGCCGGGTTCGTGACAATGGCCCGGGCGATGGCCACCCGCTGCCGCTGCCCGCCCGAAAGCTGCGTGGGTTCATGATGCATGCGATCCGCCAAGCCCACGGCCTCCAAGGCCTTCCGGGCCGCGGCCTTGGCATCTTTATGCGCGGAATACAAAAGCGGCAACTCAACGTTTTCCAACGCCGAAAGCCTGGGCAATAAATTAAAATTTTGAAACACAAACCCGATCAGACGATTACGAATATCCGCCAGTTTATCGCCGGTAAGTTTGGAGACATCCTCGCCGGAAATAATGTACGTCCCAGCGTCAAAATCATCGAGGCACCCTAAAATATTCATCAAGGTTGATTTGCCGCTGCCGGACGGCCCGGTAATCGCCACCATGTCGCCTTCGTCAATCGTTAAATCAACCTTATTAAGGGCCAGAACCTCAGTTTCGCCCAGCATATACCGCTTTACCATGCCGCGAATTTCCAGTAGCGAAGATTTATTTTTCAATTCAACCATG
>JAJZCT010000190.1 GCA_021828925.1 Planctomycetota bacterium | reverse complement strand
GGTAACAGAGGGCACAGAGACGACGCGGGGGCTGCTTGTTGCGCTGCTTTCACCAACGTGGCAATCGCGAGCGGCGGTAAGCTGACAAATTTGCCAAGGGCCGCGTGAAATTTCTTTGGAATAGTTAGTGCCATGACTACAAACCGCTTTATTTACCTTCATTTATTATAGCCAACCATATGTGCGGATTATACGTAGGACGGGTTGGTACGCAACTGCATCTGGCCCGCAAGGCCGACACAGAACAAGCAGGCGGGACGCCTGCGTTACTCTTCTAACTCCCGGCTCCCCATTTTATTCACTATTCATTACTCATTTGATGCTGCCTCCGTTACCTCCCCTACTTGTGGTGAATCCCCCCGTCGTCTCTGTGCCCTCTGTTACCTCTGTGGCTTTTAATCCCTTTGTGTCGTAGTGGTGAAATCGTTCGCCCAACGCGACCACCAGAACCGTTCGCAATCAACAATTACATGCTGCGGTACGCCCTGCCGTAAATGTTCTCACAACCCCGCCCCCAACGACGACGAATGTCACCTTTCCCTGTGCCCAGAGGCCCCGGGCCACGCTTTATGATTGACTGGCGGTTAAAAGCTTTTCCAGCCGATCCACGCCTTTGTCGATTTGCTCCATGCTGGTGGCAAAACTCAGTCGCACGTGGTCGGGAAAGCCGAAGTCGTTGCCGGGCACCAGGGCGACATGGGCTTCATCCAGCACGATGCGGCAAAATTCGATGGCGTCTTTGGGTTTGGCGGCGGTTTTGCCCAGGGGCTTGCCTAAGACCCCGGCGATGCTGGGGAAGGCGTAAAAGGCACCGGTGGGTCGCACGCATTTGAATCCGGGCAGCGTATTGAGCCGCTGCCAAATATGCGCACCGCGCTTTTCAAAGGCCTCCCGCATTTTTGCTACTTCATCTTCCATGGCCGGGTTGCTTAACGCTTCCACAATGGCCGGCATACAGAAGCTGGTGATGTTGCTGGTCATCTGGCTTTGGAGTTTATTCATGGCGTCGATAAGCGGCTTGGGGCCGGCGGTGTAGCCGATGCGCCAGCCGGTCATGGCGTAGGTTTTGCTCAAGCAGTTGCAGGTAATCGTGCGGTCTTTCCAAGTGTTCCAATCAATGGCGGCCCAGGAGCAGGTTTTCTGATCCCCAAACAGCAGGCGTTCATAAATTTCATCGCTGCATACCCAGATATTGCTGTGCGGCTTGATAACTTCCGCCAATGCAGCGAGTTCCACGGGCTGATACGTGTGGCCGCCGGGATTGCTGGGGGAATTCATGATGAACATTTTAGTACGCGGGGTAATCGCGGCGGCGAGTTGCGCGGGTGTAATTTTAAATTCTCGGGCCGGGTCGCCACGGAGGATCACGGGCACGCCGCCGGCGAGTTTAACCATTTCCGGGTAGCTGACCCAATACGGAGCCGGAATCAACACTTCATCACCGGGATTTAGCACGGCCATGAACGCCACATAAAGCGAATGTTTCCCGCCCACTGAAACCATGATCTGTTCCGGCGGATATGGGAGTTTATTGTGACGTGCAAGTTTATCCGCAATGGCCTTGCGCGCTTCGGGAGTGCCGGCAGTCGGTTCATATTTGGTTTTACCAGCCCGCAAGGCGGTGATGGCGACTTCCTTGATGGCCGCAGGGGTATCAAAATCCGGTTCACCGGCCCCAAAACTAACCACATCCACCCCCTGCTTTTTCAGAGCATTGGCCCGGGCGGTGACGGCAAGGGTAATAGATTCGGCGATTTGATCCAAACGTGAAGCTAATTGCATGGAATAAAATCCTTTCTAAGCTGTAATTGTATCACAACCCGCAGCGCGGCCAAGAGAGTATAGATTCGCTTGAAGTCCGCCGCCGGGGGATGGGCTTGAGGGCAAGCCGGGAATCACAGTGCGGCGGCCACAGGGTTATGGGTGGAGGCCAGCGGCGTTGACCGCGAACGCACCAAGTGAACCACCGGCAACGGGCGGGAGGTGTTTTTGCTTATGGTAGGAATTTGGGAATTTTTCAAAACCACCATGTTGGCAACTTCAGTGCCGGAGTATCGGGAAATGCTCATGAGCACGGAGGGGAACACGCCCAGAAGAATGACCAGAGCCGCCGCGATGGCTGCGGAAAATTGGATCGCACCGGGCCGACGGACGGCAAAGGGTGTCCAAGGATCACGCAGATACATAGATGTGATGATACTTAAATAATACGCCGCGGCGATGGCGGCATTGATCATCACGATAACAGCCAGCACACCATGGCCGCTGGAAAATGCGGCCTGCACGATAAACAATTTGCCCAGAAATCCGACCGTAAAGGGCATGCCAATCAGGCTTAACATACACACGGCCATGCAGGCCGCGGCCAGCGGGTGGGCTGAGGCAACTCCGGCAATATCATCAAGATCTTCAGCGGCATCAAGTTTGCCCTGCAGATAAACCAGAACCGCAAAAGCGCCGACGGTCATAACGCTGTAGGCCCCGAGATAAAACAGCATCGCACTGATGCCGTTGGTGGAACTTCGGGTGAGCAACAGCGGTCCGACCGCCAAACCCACAAGCATATAACCGGAGTGGGAAATGGAGCTGTAGGCCAAGATGCGTTTGATGTTGCGTTGCAGTAAAGCCAGAACATTGCCAATGGTCATGCTTAACACGGCCATGACCATCAGTAAATCAGGAACAGCCTGCGCGACACCATGCGAAAGTTTCCATCCCGTTAAATTAAATACCAGAATCAACGCGATAAATCCGGCGGCCTTAGGAGCAAAAGACAGAAACGCGGTGACTGGTGTTGCGGTGCCCTGATACACATCGGGGGCATAATAATGCAACGGTACCGCTGCGATTTTATACGCAATGCCGATCACCACCATCAGCAATCCGATAATGGCAACGTAGGGCACCTGGGGTGCAGCGGCAAAGGCGGCTGCGATTTTGGAAAAGTCGGTGCTGCCGGAAAAGCCGTAGAGATAACTGAAACCAAACAAATAAATGGCCGCGGACAGCGATCCAAGGAAAAAGTATTTTATGCCGGCTTCCTGTGCAGTAGAGTTGCTGCGGCCCGTGGCCACCATGATATAAGTGGGAATGGAAACCAGTTCCAACGCGATAAACAGCCAGACCAGATTATCCACTTTGGCTATCATGCTTACACCCGCCAGGGATACCAGCATCATGGCGAAATATTCACCGCGAAAGGTTTGATCGGATTTAGCGGGATCCATGGCAAATGGCATATCCCAGGACAGCAGCACCAGAAGAATACCAATGCCGGAAGCCAAAAGCGTGTCAAAGGTGCAAAAACTTGCCAGCGGCCAGGCGGGCGAGGCATCCACCGTGCCGATACGCCAGCCGGCAATAAAAGCCAGGATCAGGCTGATCAGCGAAATCCACTGAGCGCTGCGGCGCACGGCATCGGATTTGGCGACGCCCACCAGCGCGACAATACATGCCGCCAGGATCATGATGATTTCGGGGCAAAAATGATTCAGCGGGATATTCACGTACAAAGCCTCTTTGAATTCAAAACATTACCGAGCTAACCGGGCCGGCAATCGCAACGCAACCGCCTTACCCAAGCCTTGAGATTCCAACGGGGCAACCCGCCCCAGCCTCCCGGTGGTGTGGACCACAGCACCAACCGCGTGCGTGCCGGATTTGGCGTTAAGTGCCATACCGGCAGCCGCATTTGCCTGCACGGCCGCCAAAACCTCATGGCGGATTTTACCAATCGCCGGCTGCAGGGAATTCAGCACTGGAGCGGGATACAAACCAAGAAACAGCACCGCCAACGCCAGCGGCGAAAGCACCAGCCACTCGCGTACCGACAAATCCTGCACCACGGTAGGAGTGTGCGTGGGAGCGGTATCCGTATCGGGCACGGTTTCGACCAATGGACCAAAAATCACATGCGCGACCCAGTAGAGCATATACAACGCACCAAGGATCATACCCAGCGCCGCGGGGATGGCATACGCGGCGCCTAAATAGCCGCCATGGCCGGCGCTGCCGCTGACATACGTCCCCACCAGGGAAATAATTTCCGAAATAAACCCAACTAATCCCGGTAGCGCGGCGGTACCCATGAAAAAGAAGACCGCGAAAAATCCAAGAACCGGAAGCCGCCGAGCCAGGCCGGAAATTTCCAGCAAATTACGCGTGTGGTACCGGCGATAGATCATGCCCATGACCATTAGCAGGGCGGCAGCCAAAAGACCGGAGCTGATCATCACCAGCACGCACCCGGTCAGGCCCGTCATGGTCAAGGCCATCAGGGCCAGAATGCACAAACCCAAGTGACTTAGGACGCTGTACGCGATGAGCTTTTTCATATCGCGCTGCACCCAACTGATCAATCCGCCATAAAGGATGGAAATCACACACAACACCGCAATAAACGGGGTAAAGCGTACCGCCGCCAGGGGAAGCATGGGAATGGCGAATCGCAGCAGACCATAAGCCCCCAGCTTAACCAAGGCGATCATCACCGCCCCGGGCGTGGGGGACTCGGTGATCGCAATGGGCATCCAGGTATGCACAGGGAACAATGGGACCTTGATGGCAAATCCGATTAGCAGGCCCAGAAATACAATTCCCTGCTGGGTGGGGCCAAGCGATTGCCCGGCGCGATATAAATCTGCCAGACCAAAGGAAAACGAGCCGAATTTTTCCTGATGCACCAGCGCCAGATAAATCAGGCTCGCCAGTAGCAGCACTGACCCGGCAAAAGCGTACAGGAAAAACTTAACCGCCGCCTTGCGCCGGTCGGAATGGCCCCAGATTCCAAGGATGAAAAACGTGGGAATCAAACTGGTTTCAAAGAAAAGATAAAACAGCAGCACATCATGGCTGGTAAATACGCCAATCATGCAGGCGTAGCCGATGAGCATCCAGGCAAAAAATTCATTTTGGCGATGTTGAATTTTATTCACCGCATCGAGAATCGCCAGAGGCGTTACCAGCAGCGTAAGCATCAGCAGCCAGAGGCTGATGGCATCAACACCGAAGGAAAAATTCACATGAAACTGCGGCAGCCATGGATATATAAACCGCTGTTGCCAGACGCCGCCCGCAGCATAGTTAAACCGCGTCAGCAGGATAATACCCATGAGAGCGGGGATAAGTGCGAAACAAAACGCCAGAATGCCCAAGCCGCGTCCGCGTTGGCCCGCGGTTCCAGGTTTGATCATAAAAATCAGTGCTGCCCCGATTAACGGAATAGCCAGCATCATGGGCAAGATTAAATGCGATTGTGTCATAACGTTTCAGTTCCGAGTTTTCCTTATCCGGACCGCTTCATTCGCCCGGATTATCTAAGCAGATACAACACGCCCAGAATCACCAGCGCCAGGCCGCTGACCATGCCGATGGCGTAATAGCGCAACCGGCCGCTCTCTGTGGGCTTGAGAACCCAGCCGACAAGCTGGGGAAAATATCCGAAAAAGTTCACCACAATGCCGTCAACGACATGGTCTACACCATAAAGTGCGCGGCCCAAATACCACAGCGGCATAACAATACAATAATGATAAATCTCGTCGATGTACCACTTGTTTTCCAGGAATGTCACCAACGGGCGCATGGCGGATTTCACCACCTCGGCCGCATGACGATTTACCAGGTGGAAGTACCAGGCAATCAGAATTCCCACAACCGCCAGAATTCCGCCAAAGACCATGCCCATCGCCGGACTGATACGATCCACCGAGGCCACCGGCAAAAACAACCCGCCCGGCGGCGTGGGCACATAATGTAAACCGGCATTCATCGGGACGCGGGCCAGGAAACTTTGAATCCAACCTTGGTCACCGTGACCGCCGAAAACTCCCAGCCAGCCTACCAGTGTCGCCCCGACGGCCAGAATAACCAGCGGCCCCCACATGGTAATTGGCCCGTCAAAGGAGGTGTTACGCGGTTGATCATGCCCATGATGTGCGTCATGGCCATGCTGCCCGGCCTCTGGAGCACTGTGGCTGTCATGGACCGCATGGCTTTCATCGCCAGCCTGCGCAGGCAGGGCGAAAACACTGGGTTCATGCAGGCCGGCAGTTTGCGGCAAAATCAGATCACCCATAAACACACGGAAAAAGGCACGGAACGTGTAATACGCTGTGATTAAAGCCGTGAGTAATCCGATGGCGGCCAGCCAGGGGCCACCGCTCCAGACGGAGTTCATCGCGGCGGACAAAATTTCATCTTTGCTGAAAAAGCCCGCCCAGCCAGGGAAACCAGCCAAGGACAACGCACCAATCAGCAGACAGATGGTGGTAATAGGCATGCGTTTACGCAGGCCGGACATTTTCCGAATGTCCAATTCGCCACCCATGGCGTGCATGACCGATCCGCTGGACAAAAACAAAAGTGCTTTAAAAAACGCATGGGTAAACACATGGAACACCGCTGCGGAACCCGCCGCGACTCCCAAACCCATGAACATATATCCCAACTGTGAAACCGTGGAATACGCCCAGATCCGCTTGAGATCATACTGGCACATCGCGATGGTGGCCGCCATAAACGCGGTGAACGTTCCGATAATTCCCACCAGGTGCAGCACGGGCAGGTCGTGCATGAATATGGGCATGCACCGGGCGATCAGATACACCCCGGCAGTGACCATCGTCGCGGCGTGAATCAGGGCGGAAACCGGTGTGGGACCTTCCATGGCATCAGGCAGCCAGACGTGCAGCGGGAACTGCGCGGATTTGGCAAAGGCTCCAAACATCAGCAGCAGCGGTATCCAGAACATCATGG
>JAJZCT010000189.1 GCA_021828925.1 Planctomycetota bacterium | reverse complement strand
GCGCGGTCGCATCGGTGTTATAAAGAATCCCAATTTGTGCATGTTGTAATACGGTTTTGCGAGTTGCTTGACTTCTTGAATAACCGCGTCGCAGGAGCCGGTGTCGATGAGGCGAATGGATAGTGATTTCCGGAATGCCCGCCCGGTGGTCGTGGTGCCGCCGCAGCCTGATACGGCCCAGTTATAATCATTCTTCCACTTCATCGCCGCTGTTCCCCGTACGCACGACAAGCAGTGCACACATCGCGATAGATCCACTTCTGCCGTGCTGTCAACAGCCCTGATGGCCCGCACTGGACACATGTCGGCGGCACGCTGCGCCTCCTGGCCGTCGGCAAACGCCGTGGCCACGGGTCGGCCGGGTGTAGTGCCGGGGCTGGAATCTGATTGATGCGGATAGGTAGTCGTTCTTATTCGCGAGGCGGCACCCCTGAGAAACCATCCAAACATCTTGAGTACTCCAATGTATTTCAGTAAAAAGTCTCTATCGATCAGACTCAGCAATGGACAAACCGAAGCTTGCCATCATGATCGGAAAATCCTGGAATGCAAAGTTCTCCGCCGCCAGATGAAATCCGTGCCAGTTGGTGAATGATGGTGTGGTGAGTTGCAATCTCTCCACACCGCCATTTTCACCGATTCGTACGTAGTGAAATGCCGCTCCCTTGGGCGCTTCCACATATCCCAGAGCCTCCCCGGCGGGCACGGCCTGTTCCGGGAGCATCACTGGCCCATCGGGCAGATTGGCCAATGCCCTCTTGATTATGTCCGCAGAAGCAAAAACCTCGGCAAACAGCACCCGGATACGCGCATAACCATCGCCTTCACTTTCCAACGCCTCGACTGCCAGCGGACAATGGCGGTAGAACCCATACGGCGCATGGATTCGCAAGTCGGTCTTAAAACTCGACGCACGGGCAATCGGCCCTACCAGCCCCAGCCGCCGGGCATTGAGCATCGGCACAACACCAACTCCCTCAAAGCGGTCCAGAAAGCTGCTGGTAAACTGCAGCCGTTCGTAAAGCCGTCGCGCCGCATGCGCCAGGCCGGTTATTCCATTGCTCAGCAATGCCAACTCCGATGTTGAAAAATCGCGAGCAACACCACCGGGCGATACAAGTCCATAAAGATATCGGTGTCCGGACCATTGGGCGCTGAGACGTAAGGATTCTTCCTCCATGACGTCGATGTCAGCCGAGGGGACAACCATACCGGTAGAATGGCAGATATCCGAAAGCAGCGAGAAATGATGGCGAATTCGCTCAAGTTCTGCCCCAATAAGCCGCAATGCCTCACCACGCGGCGGGACTGCAACGAGCCCGATGGTCTCAACGGCCCGGCAGAATGCCGTTGCGTGCGCCACTGCCGACGTGCCAGAAAAGCGCTCCACCATCAGCAGCACATCGAGGATACTGCGATGCTCGGCCAGCTTTTCCACCCCGCGATATTTGAAAAAAAAGCGAGGAATCATGCGCACGACATCTTCGCCGACAGTCTCAAGGAAGAACTGCGCCGACTCGGCGCAATCTGAATAGACCGGACCAATGGGCATAAGAAATGCCCCGGGGGTGCGCAGTATTTTCTCCGGATGCCATCGCGGATCCACCTCTTTTTCCACCATGGGCTTCACGGCGTCAAATTCCGGGCGCATCGGATTGACCCCTTCGCGCCATTCCTCATGCAATACAAAATCGCCTAATTTCGGGTGGCCGGTAAAAGTCATGCCGAATAAATCCTCTGCCTGCCGCTCATGCCAGTCAACGGCGTGGACGTGTTCGCTGATGGAAGGTACGGTTCTGGCCTGCCCCGAAAGGCGCACGGACAACTTTACCCATGGGCCGGCGTCCGGTTTGTAAAACCAATAATCCAGTAAATCACCCGATGGCAACGCCTGAACAACCAGCGTTGCAAAGCGATATTTTCTCCGGTCCACCAACCACGCCACCGCGCTGGAAAGTGTGTCGGCGCGACACGCCGCTGCAAGCAGCCGCCCGGATTCCGACTCAAGGATATTCGATACGATATCCCCCAGTTCCTTGAGCATGGAGATCATTATGTTGTCATCGGTTGGGTGCGTTCGCTGATTCATGGCCGACCGCCTCCTAATGACGCAGTCGCGGCAGCCAGCCAATGGGCCAGCGGCGCGGGAATATACAACCCCAGCACCACCACCGGAAGTGCCGCAACAACAAGCGCGATGATACAACTGCGCGGGATGGCCGCCGGCGAGCCACCCAGGGAGGGCTCTTCGGCACCGGGTTTGCCCAACACCATCCGAAACAAATGATATGTGATGGCACAGAATGAAATGATCATAAAACACGCCAGTAAAGCGGCCGGCCACAGCTTTGGGCTGGCCATCCCTGCCTTCAAGATCGCAAGTTCACTGGGAAATATGTCAAAGGGCGGTGCGCCCGCGATGGCCAGTCCGGCACCCATCATCGCCGCCCCGATCCACACCGACCGGCTTAACAGGCCGCGCACCTCGCTGATTCGCAGGCTACCGGTAAGGAAAAAGACAACCCCGGCGGCGTAAAATACCAGCGGCTTGGTAAGGCTGTGGCTGATGATCTGCCATATCGCCGCGCGTTCAATGGCACGTGAACCCATGGCACCGGCGGTCAGAATGATACCAGCGTTTTCGATGGTGGAATACGCAAATAATCGCTTGTATTCGTGGGTTTGCAATATCAGAAGACTCGCACCGCCAGCCGACACGAGTCCGAACAGTATAAGCCATTGATCCACTCGCGCGCCGGGCGCGGGTTCAACGGCCGCCGCGATGCGCAGAAGCACATACGGAATGGCCGCACTTTCGAGAATGGAGAGCATCGCGCATATTGGAAATGGTGCCCGGCTATAGGTGTCGGGCAGCCAGGCATGAAACGGGATCAACGCCGCTTTGGTGCCAAAGCCGATTAGGATCAGCAGAAATGCGACATTCAAAATTGCGGGCGACAATTGAGGGGCCGACGCTTTCAATTGGCTCCAGGTAAACAACGTGAGTCCGACCCGGCTTTGCGCCCAGTAAAGCAGCAGGATTCCCAAGATTGCAATCGCAGCGCCCAATATCGTCAGCAACGCATATTTCCAAGCGGCCTCCAAGGCCGCGGGCGTGTGCTCAAAACTCACCAGAAAAACCGAGAACAACGTAGTAAGCGTCAACGCCAGCCAGATCAGCGCAATTTCCCGCAATAACGGCACGGCGTACAGCGCGAAGAGAAAAAGGTTAAACCACAGCAGGTAGCGGCGTTTGCGGCCCGTCGGAGCGGCATGATTACTCAGAAAACCTGTCGAAAATATAAGCGCCGTAAGCGCCCCGACTGTTTCCACCAGCAGGATCAACGAGCCAAAAGAGTCGATCCCCACCCAATGCGCCACGGCCACCACGGCGCGGCCATGGCTTGCCTCTCCGGCCAAAATGACTGCAATGACCACATCCAAAAGGGCCGTCAATACGGAAATCCATCCCGCCAGCGCAATGCTTATCGGCATTGCGGCGATCACCAGCGCCAGAAGAGGCAAGATAAGTATCAGCCAAATCAGCATGGCGACTAATCCTCCGTAAGTTCAGACAGCATACCGACCTCGGTGCTGCCGGAAAGGTGGTGTATCTGTGTGCTCAGAACCCCCAGGATCATTACGATGATCAATATATCAAAAGCCGCGGCCAACTCCCCGACCAGGGGAAAGGTTGGGGCAACGGCAATACCAGCAAAAAAAGCGCCATTTTCGATCGCCAATAGACCGAGCATCTGTGGTAGGGCTTCACGCCTTACCGTGATGGTGTAGACGGCTATAAGTACGGAGGCAAATCCAATAGGCAAATTGACATGAATTATAACCCCGGTATGAACCAGCATCGGACCGACCAGATAATAAGCCAGCACCGTCAGCGCCAGCGCTATCAGCAGCGACATCGGTACGTTAATAACCTGCTGCAACTCACGCCTGGCAATCATGGCCTGCCGGGCGGTGCGCCGCAGCAAAAAGGGTATCAACAGTACTTTTGCAATAAGGTAAATTGCGGCCACAGCCAGCAGGTCCCAACTGTGGTAATCCAGCGCCAGCAAGACACAATCGATGGTCAGTAGCAGCGATTGAATCACATATATCCGCATGCAACCAAGCACCTGCGCTGCCGCGATCAGCCCAAAACTGCACAGCAGAAAACATCCCGCATCCAGCAGGCTCACTTCACGAATCCAAGCAACCTTATCCGGAGTCATCGCTGTTCCTTTAACCGATCAAGCCGTCAGCATCCGCGTAAGCACCGCTGCTACCGCCACGACAAATGCTACTCCTAAAAACGCTGTTATCCGAAATAGCCGCAGTTTTGCCAGCGAACTTTCCACAACCACAAGCAACCCGATGGCAATGAGAATCTTGGCAAATATGACCGGGATAGCCAAAAGGACATCGTCCAGTCCGGTTCCGGATGCCAAGCCCCATGGCGCGATAAGAACATTCAGAAAAATGCACAGCAGCACAAAGAACTTCATACAACCGGCCCATTTCATCAATGCGGCACCGGATCCGGAATATTCCAGGGACTTGGATTCGTCAATCATGGCCAATTCAAAATGGCCGGATGGATTATCCACGGGTATTTTCCCGGTCTCAGCCAGAATCAGCATGAAGAAGGCCACCGCCACGAGGATATGCGACGGATCAAAGAAATTCGATTCCGGATGCACCCATTTTTGCTGGACAATGTAAGGGATTGTCGAATTGGCCACGAAACAGACAGTGAAAAATACGACCATAAACACCGGCTCGGCCAGAAATCCGACCATGCGCGTCCGGCTGGCCCCCATGGGGCCGTACGGATTGGCAGTATCGACCGCGGCGATAGTGGCAAAAAATCCACCCAGCGCCAGCACAAATCCGCCACCGATCATGTCCCCCATAAACGCCATAAACAGCGGATAGCTTGTGAGCACCGGGATCAGCATGGTCACCAGAATCGGCGCCGCAAAACAGACATAGGGTGTCAGCCGGAATATCCAGGTACTTTCACTGGAGAAAATCTGATCTTTATGAAAAAGCTTCCATATGTCCCGGTAAGTCTGAAAAATACTGGGACCCTTTTTCCCCGCCACGCGTTCTTTGAGCCGGTTCAAAATACCCACCGCCAGCGGGGACAGAAACATCACCACCGCAACCTGGATAAGATTAAAAGCGATCATCCGCAGCATATGAGCTTAAATCCTGTCCGATGCATCCGGCTCAGCGGCACATTTGAATGGATTTCTAAATTCCGCTTTGGAACCCAAATCCAGTTCCACCTCCAGAAGACGGTTATATTTTGCCACCCGCTCACTGCGGCACGGCGCACCGGCCTTAATTTGTCCGCCGCCCATAGCCACTGCGAAGTCCGCAATAAAGGCATCCTCCGTTTCACCTGACCGGTGCGAGATAACAAAATTCCAGCCCGCTTTTTTACACAGATTAACTGCTTCAATGGTCTGCGACACCGTGCCAATCTGATTGAGCTTAATGAGCACCGCGTTACTGGCTTTGGTATCAATGCCACGCTGGATAAATCTGGTATTCGTCACATAATTGTCATCGCCGACAATTTGTATTTTCTCCCCCAACGACGCGGTATGCGCCTCAAATCCCTTCCAATCAGTTTCCGCGAGGCCGTCTTCGATTGAAACCAGCGGATACTTCTTGGCCCATAATTCATAAAGTCGGCACATCTCATCGGATGTGCGTCGGCCCTGCCCAGAGCGGCGCAGGTCGTATTCTCCGTTGACGTAAAATGAGCTCGCGGCCGGGTCAATGGCAATCGCCAAGTCCGTTCCTGGTTCGTAACCCGCTTGCGTGATCGCTTCCACCAGTACTTCGCAGGCTTCCTCGTTGCTTTTAAGGTCAGGCGCGAAACCACCCTCATCGCCAACTGCCGTGGCATACCCCCTATTCCGCAGAATGCCCGCAAGGGAATGATACGTCTCCGCACCAAAACGCAACGCCTCGGCAAAGTTGGGAGCTCCCAATGGAACAATCATGAATTCTTGGAAATCAACGCTGTTCGCAGCATGCTTGCCGCCATTGAGCACATTCATCATCGGCACAGGCAGAATGCAGGCATTTTCCCCGCCAAGGTGCCGGTACAGCGGCTGCCCGGATTCCGCCGCCGCCGCTCGCGCCACAGCCATGGAAACACCCAATACCGCGTTGGCACCGAGACGGCTGTAGTTATCAGTGCCATCCAGTGCCCGAAGCGTCCGATCCAGCCTCGCCTGATCATGTGCGTCGAGGCCTGCAATCGCGGGAGAGATCTGGACATTGATATTTTCGGCCGCCGTCAAAACACCCTTGCCGCCATAACGACGCGCATCGCCGTCACGCCGTTCGACGGCCTCGTGTTCTCCGGTAGACGCCCCCGACGGCACAGCCGCGGCTCCGGTGGCACCTGACGCAAGCGTAACATAGGCTTTCAAGGTGGGGTTGCCGCGAGAGTCAAGAATCTCAATTGCGTGTGCGGATTTTATTTTTCCGGCCATGGCAGGTACTCCTTGCAAAAACGAGGTTAAACCATTTTCCCCAATTCAAACGATCTCCGCAGACTGCAATAGAGATCGTCCATTAAGGCCAGTTCATCCAGCGTGCCCAGCAATTCCCGCTGATCATACCCGGCGCGATGCAGGGTAATTTCACCATCTTCCCAGATGGCGTACGCCGCGCGTGGATCACCATCCAGCGGCTGCCCGACCGATCCGGGATTCACCACCGTCATCCTGTTGTGTTTTCGTACA
>JAJZCT010000188.1 GCA_021828925.1 Planctomycetota bacterium | reverse complement strand
CGTGGCAGCGCTCTAGCGTGTAACACCGCCACCGTCGCTTTGCCCAAGGCTTCGCCCGCCAACCCCACGGCACTTATGCCCGCACCGAGCTTTTCCAATTCACGATGGTGCCTTTCCAATTGCCGCTTACTTCCCAGCAACTGCCGGGCTATTTCCACCATATGGTAGCCTTCCCCAACCCCCACCGGAATACCCTTCGTCTTCCGGGCGCTTTGTAGGACCGCTTGGATCTTCTCCGGCTTCAGCAGCGGACCACCCCATTCCGCCAGAAGCTTCTGGGCCTGGTCATCCTCCGCCAGCTTCGCCGGCGACTGATAGTGGATCAGTAACTCCAGCAACGTCGTACTATCCAAGGCCAGAAGCGATAATACCTCAGGCCAATGCCGCGCCAGCTTCCCCTCCAATCGTCCACGCCAGGCATTGACCTCTTCCTGATGGTTTGCTATCAATGCCGCATGCGATGCCAGAAGCTGATCCTGTTCGCTGGCATCATGCCATGGCCAGGGTGCAGATTTGCCGATCCCGCACAATTCCGCTATTACACCCGCATCCTTGCCATCATGCTGGCTGGGTACGCCATCGTACACTTCCGCGTGCCGATTCGATGCCACCGGAGATACCCGCTCTACCGGCAGGGCCGCCTTATGACACGCATATCTGAACACATCGCCATACGTCCCCGATGGTTCCATGGCCACGCGCAAATCCCGATTTGCTGCTACAGCTTGTATAAATTCTATCGCCAGACCCAGTTCCTCCGGTTGCGATACCACCACCGGTCGTTCCGTCCGACCGTCTGACCAGCGTATCACCAGATACAATTTCTCCTTGCCCACATCTACGCCCACCACGGCAGCTTGCCCGTCCCGGCCCGCCAGAATGGACGATATCTCCACCTTCTGGACATTTACACTTCGATACGTTCTACTATGGATCAAGGGGATGACCTCCTGTAAGGCGTTTATTGCCGACGGTACACCCGTCAGCTTTTGATCGCATTTTGAGGCATCCCCTCTTTTTTTACTATCTCTTTTCATCACCTTCTTATAGCCAACTGTGATACAACTTCCCTCTGGTACGCGAGGCCTCGCGGTTGGTTGAGTTTTGGCTATATTGAGGTGCCTGGGCCGGTTGCCCGGTAGGCCGGAATCGTGCTGTGCTGCGATGGCGGGATAACATGCTGCGCGGAAACCGGCAAATAGGTGATCGAAAGGGCGAAGGAAGGCTGTTTTTTAACAATGGATGGCAAAACCCCGCCCGTGGCCACGGATGCTGCGTAAACAAAATGCTTTGTCATATTGGACTTGCTATATATGATTTTACCCTGCGGACGTGCTTGAGGAAACGCTCCCTTCCTTGGCAATTAGCCGGGTTACAACTACAATCCCAATACATTGCCGGAGGTTCATATGTCGCAGGAAGTCTCCTCTTTATCTCCGCTGGCTGGTAACACCAATCCGTTGTATGACGCTTCAGAGTCCACCGCCGGCATGACGGTAACGCGCGGACTGTTGCTGGTCGTGGTATGGATTATTCTGGGCGCTGCGATTATTTCTGCGCTCATTGTGTTTGCCGCAGCACGGCACAATGGCGTTCCCCGCCCCATGGCCCTGGTAGTGCCCCTGGGCATAATCGGGGGAGCCTTGTTGACAGTTCTGATTTACTTGGCACTGGCGGTTATTATCCGAGGGCAGCTTTTGCTGATTAAACACTCCCGCTTTCTGGCCCGCATCGCACAGGAGCAGGTGCAGATTTCCGCCAATATGGAGCGCCACCTGCTGCATTTACGTTCCGCGGTGGACCAGATTATGTCCACAGCGTCCGGCACTCCGCCGACCGCACCGGCCGCACCAATCCAAAGGGTGCCGGCAAACGCACAGCCACCAGGACCTGATGGATTAACTGCCTCACCGTCCGAGTCGCCCGATGCCTCTGGGCAAATTCTGGAACTTTTAACACAACTACGCGATGCCGCCTTGCTTACTGAAACTCAGCGGCAGCAATGGGCGACCGGACTGCGGGAAAAGCGAAAGGCGACGCTGGCCGCGGAAGTTCAAGCCGCCATCCAGAGCGAACAATGGAACGCCGCGCGCCACCTGATCGAAAAAATCCGGGAAAATCTTCCCGGTGACCCGCTGGGCCAGACGCTTACCGATGACTTGATCCATAAGCACAATGAAAAAGTTCAGCAGGAGTTGCAGGTGGCGCGGGAAAAGTTGCAGCACTACATGGCGATTAACGCCTGGGACCAAGTGCAGCATATTACTGATACTCTCGAAGGCCGCTACCCCAATGAGCCTGATATTCAGGAGTTGCTCAATCAGATTCGGCACGAATATCACGCATGGCAGCGGGATGCCCTGGCTATGTTGCTTGGCGACTATAAAGACTCGGTCGATCATCGCCAATGGGTTCGCGCCGGCAGTCTGGCCCAACAGATATTGGAGCGCTACCCGGAAGAAAAACTCGCCGAAAAAATCCGCGCCGATTTAACCACGTTGCGGCAAAATGCCGAAATTCAGACCCGCCATGAACTCGAAACGCAATACGCCGATCTTATCAAACGTCAGCGGCACGAAGAAGCGGTTGCCATTGCCCGTCGCGTGCTGGATGTCTATCCCGAATCCGCCACGGCCCGAGAAATGCAAAAGCACCTGCCCAAGCTAATGGAAATGATAAAACAGGAAAAAGCCCGCAAGCCGACCATTACTCGGACAGGCTCCTAGAACCTGGACGCAGTGCCCCGGCACCGCGCCCCATTAATCCCCGTGCACCGGGAGCCTCATTGATCATCGTCCATCGAGCCTAGCGCCGCCTGCCGGATACCATCAACTTTTTCACCGCCGGGGCGGAATTCGGCATCGAGGTTGCCGCCGCACCAAGCACGATCCAGAAACAGCTAAATCCGCCGCCATTTCAAATAACTAATCACGTCCCCGGTTCGCTTTCCGGGTGATGGGGAAACAGCGTGTCGCAGCGGCGATGACACCGCATCAGGGGGGACAAACCACTGTGTTGACCATGAGTTTATGGTATCCCGCCGCGCCCAGACCCCCAGTTGAGCGCCAGGGCCTTTTTTTGTGCCAAAGCGCGAAGGTTGGGCTAAGTGCGAAGGTTTGGTTAGCCGGCACATTTAATGTGCCGGTGGGCCAGCACGACCGGTGATTGTCGACGGAAAGCCGGAATCATAAAGCTGGGCGTGCGCAAAACCGTGATTATCAGGGCGTTTCTGATCCCTCCGAAAAAATGAGGCCGCCGGGGATCCAACCCAGTGAAAAAACGCATATTGTCCTCGAAAAACAGCAAATTCCGGCGGTCGCGCAACCAAATGCGCAACCAAGCTTCGCACGCGATTCGGATTTGTCGTTGATATTTCAGCGTTGGGATTCCCTACCCGACCATATCAAACTGGCGGTTATGGCATTAGTCCGGACTTCATTGGAGCGGGAGGTGAAATAATGGATGATCCATCGATAGTGGGATTCTCGGTCCGTTGCAATTCCCCCTGTAGCGGAGTTAATAATACCGCGAAAACAGTGTGTTTTGCAAATGATCGGATTATTGTTTTCTCATGACATCGCAGGCTGTCGCAATACTAAACGCCACAAAAACGCCACAACACATCTGCGCAGATGGCACATACACCGTGGGAGTTGTTCGCCCGCTGGACGCGATGGGATGATTCAATAATGCATAGATAACCATACGTCAATGTTATTCAATCATTTGCCAGCCGCGCGACCATCCATTACCACAAACAATCAGCGGTCTTCGCAATTCGTCAGGGCTCTACACGGCTATCATCGTCCGAAAGAGGGAGGCCTAAATTGACCGACGAATTTTGCCATTGGCGGCACGCTTTACAAACTGTCGCTCCCCGCGATTGCAGGATTGGTGCCCACTGGGTGCCGCGTTTCCGCTTCAACTGTGCCGCCCGGCCGAAGCAGCAGGCATTGCACCAGCCCCATTATCAGTACGACCCCAGCATTAACGCCCATGGAGGCCACAATTGCTGTCATCACAAAGCTCGCGTGGATCGCTCCAAGCTGGCTCAATGGAAGCGCGAAAGCGCCCAGCGGTACCGACAAGATAGCCGCGGCGTAGAATGCGGGAAAACCCCAGCGCGGCAAGGTTATAAAGAGTGCTCCGGAAAAGGCCGCGAAAACGCACCGGGCAAACTCCGCTTCCCTCATGAGGGCATCCGACCCCGGTGGAAGGTTTGTCGGCACGGTGCGGGGTACGCCCCCGTGCCAGAGTCCAATGATGGCCGCCGCCAACGTCCAAATACCGAACAGCCGCAAGGCGATGATTGCCCGCCTTTGCACCTTCTGCGAGCCGCAATCTAGCCATTTCAGCGGCCACCGTCCGCCCATCTCTCGCTCCAGCGCCGTCGGCTGGCCGGGAAGAAGGTTCTGGATGACGGCGAACACCACGACCGCGACCGCGTCGACGGCAAGAGTGTGCGCGATTCCACCGCTGGGGTGCCGAGACGTTTCCGCCAACAAGAGCGGCTGAAGGGGAAGAAAGGGCTGCGGAGAAACTACTGAAATCAGCGTGACGATATAAAAGCCAGGGAAACCCCAACGTGGTGTAAGGACGAAGAGCAGCCCAGAAGCCGCAGTCAACAATACCTCGGCAGCCGTGGCGAGATTGAGTCCCAACTGGAGGGCGCTGGCACCTCTAAGCCGTGTAGACAGTAAAAATACGGTCAACGCAGGGACGCACCTTAACGCCCGGATAGCACACCACGCCCCGAAGGCCCTGACCGCCAAGGCGAGCCACCAACGCCAAGCGGGCCTGGAAATTGGCCACACGCCGGCCCGCGTGAGATATTTCGTGAGCACCTTCATGAGATTTCTCCGCCAGACCCTCCGGCTTTAAACCGCCGGCAGGCATGGTTGCCCGCGCGTTCGAGACGATCGGCACCCCCGTTCGGACACGCTGCTATCGCGCGTAAGCGTTCGTCAACACCTTTAGCTTGGCAGTTCAAACTATTGACCGACGCAACCATTTTGCATTCCAGAAAACAGGCCGTCCACAATTGATCCGCACATTCTACCACCACCCGCAATTTCGCAAACCGCGCCGCGCTGTGTAGTTAGACAATTCGGCTTGTGTTTCGCACGTCCCGTGGATCTCCTTGATTAATACGGATGTCATCTTTGCGTGTTTCCTGCTTGGGAAGGCAAGCTCCTCCTGTTATTCAAATTCGGCTTTTCAGGCGGACCTGCGGCCTTTGCCTGGTGCCTTTTCCCCGGCGTGCAATACCGCGTCGATCTTTTCCACCATGTACACCGTCGTATTGAGTTTGGCCCGCTCAATGCGGTTCAAGGTTTCCACCGGAATACCGGCACGTCTGGCCAACTCAACCTGCGACAAACCCAAGCGGCGGCACGTGCGGACAATATCTCGCGCCATGCTCGCCTTGGCGTATTCCAACGCCGGATAGCCGCCATCGGGAAGTTCTTTGGGTAATGGTGGAAGGCCCTGTTCTTCAGCGTGGCCAGGTATACTTTCGCCGGCACGGTCCAGAAGTTTAAGATACTGCCGCTCCGGCAATTGAACCATCCGCCTTCCTTTAATTTCCAAGATCTGCACGTTCATATTTCAGTCCTCATAAAATCCATCGCGGTGCCCAATTTTCACAATCCACAGGATGTCGTCACGCAACAGAAACTGCATACGGTAAGCCTGCCGGCAATCGGCCAATTCTTTCGACGCCCAAATTCTAATCCGCCCGAATGCGAACGCATAGCAACACCCATTCTTTCGCTCCACTGCCCATCATTTCCGTGACCGTCCGCCGAATCCGTGGATGTTACGCTTTCGCGTCCATTTCGCGTTTTCAGCCGCTGCCAATCAGCATCAGAAAGCAGCATAACATTGCCAGCATCGCTACCCACGCCGTCGCAGCGAATACGGTAATCAAGTCTATCACCAGGAGCGCCCGCGAAGGAGGAGACCCACACTGCCCAACCCCAACGGCTACCGATGCGAAGAGGACTGCCAATGATGTTGCCGCGCCGCTGATGGCAAGGAGTATGCCGCCGAGGCCCGGGGAAGGTATGAGTTGGTCTGAACGCAGTATTTGCGACACGTTAGCCATGAGGGGGCGGTGGATCGCTGCAACAGCGCCTGTGGTAAGACCCACAACGAGAAAGGCATAACCTAGGATTCTGCAAGGTGCTTGAAGCAACGCTGAATTGAAAGTACCCATGAAGAGCTCCAATATCCATGTTCCGTTACGTATGCCAACACAACATGTACGTCAGCCACGCAGATGCACAACCAACGCCAAATCCAGAAACCAAGGCCACGAGATAGAGCCGGAAGCGTTCTGCATGCGACAAATTCACTCCGACTACAATCCGGAATATCACCATCACAACGACCATCAATCCCAGCAGGCATCCGAGACCGATCAGGGCGGCGGCCAGCGGAAATGTTTGTGGAATCGCTGCCACCCAAACGCCGGGAAGAAATTTCCACGCCGCCGCATAGAGCAAGGGCTCAACATCGAGGATCAACGCGAGCCATGCGCACGTCAAAATCCATGCCGCGACGGGCGCTTTCGCCGAGGTGGACGGCATCGCACCTTCCACACGAGAATTATTTGGCCGACTCATTGATGCCCTTCTGAAAAATAATCGGCGTTGCTAGCCATGGAACCAGTTTCGCTCCAGATAACAAATGGACCACGCAGGCTAAAGCCTGGGATTGACGGGCCGCAGTAACATTGAACCGCAACGACGCCAGCCTCCGCTGCCCA
>JAJZCT010000187.1 GCA_021828925.1 Planctomycetota bacterium | reverse complement strand
CCGGTCATGGAGCATATTGTTATGCCGTATGCCGGAGTTTTTGACATAGTTAAGGATAACACGCAATGGCCAAGACAATCGAAACCGACACTCCGCTTTATCTGGTGGCGACGGATACCACCAACCTATGGCAGAATTGTCGCGGCAAACCCGTTAATTCGTGGTTGACACGCTTTGATCGCTCCGTTGAAGTTCAATTTATTCAAAGCCGCGAACAGAACAAAGTGACGTTTGAACCCTTTGACGGGGGAGAAAAGGAAAAAGGCCTGCGCATCAGCGAGGCGGATCAAGAATTCTGGAGGAATCTGGTCCGCGATGCCAGTTCCAACAATCGTCTCCGCTTTCAGATTTCCTGCCGATTCACCAATTGACTTCCGCGGGTGTCGGGATATTTTGGTCACACCCAGAGCTTGCCGGGATTTTCAATGGTGAGTTGATCAAGGATCTTCTCGCCCACCAGAATTTTTGCGCGTTCTAAACCCTGAAGCCGGGCACCGGCGTGGGCAAAACGGTGGCAGTCGGAACCCAGCATAAAATATCGCCCCTCTTGGAGAAAGCGCTCTGCCAGGAGCCTTTGGGCCTCAGGCTCCGAGCCGCCCAGAGGGCCGAGATTACCTTGGAATAATAATCCGCGCTTCGCCAGTGTTTGAATAAGAGCGGGATTTTCCCGCATGACCATCATGCGTTCAGGGTGGGCCAAAATCACCGTAAATCCATTGGTCTGAAGCCAATCAACACACCGATCGGCCCACGCAGGCCAATCAGGCTCCCAAAGGTCCGCCAAGACATACGGCGTATTCATTCCAAAGGTGGGAACGCCGGTGGTATCTTTCCACCGGGCCATTTCCGGAGATAATCGCAGTTCACCGCCGGGGCGAAATTCCGCCGTGATTCCGACGGAACGCATCTGTCGGCGAAATTCGTCAATGGCTGCCAGCGTGGCTTCGGGGCGGATGTCGCACATATCCGTAGGGCCGGTATGAGGGGTGAGAAAAAAGCGGCTGTACCCCTTTTCCATAAATGCTTTGATGCACGGAACAGCGTCTGCGTAGGTGCGGCACCCATCATCCATCCCCGGCAGATAATGATTATGTACATCAATTCGGCCCATGGCTGATTTCCTGTACTTCGACCATACACGCAGACGATGACGGATCATCCGGAAACCGCTTCCATTGCCGCGTCCGACCGCCCCATGCGCTTGCGATCATTCTCCTTGAGGTAACGCTTTCTCAGGCGGATGGTCTGCGGCGTAATTTCAACAAGCTCGTCATCTTCAATATATTCCAGAGCAATTTCCAAGGACATATCCCGGGGTGGCTTGAGGATGATGTTTTTGTCACTGGAAGTGGTCCGCATGTTGGAAAGCTTCTTTTCGCGGCACACATTGACGGTAATGTCGGTATCTTTATTGTATTCGCCGACAATCATACCTTCGTACACTTCGTCGCCAGGCTTCACGAACATCACGCCGCGATCCTGCAGAGTATCAAGGGCATAAGCGTTGGTGGTGCCAAGTTCCATGCTCACCATGACGCCATTCTGCCGACCCGGCAAGGCTCCGCGGATGAACTGATAATCATGAAACGTGTGGTGCATGACGGCTTCGCCCTGCGTGGCGTTAAGCAGACGCGTCCGCAACCCTATCAAACCACGTGCGGGGATGGTAAATTCCATGTGCGTCATATTTCCCTTGGAGTCCATGCGTACCAGTTCGCCCCGGCGGTTACCGATGGCTTCCATCACTGATCCGACATGCTGCTGGGGAACATCAATAACCAGATTTTCAACCGGTTCGCACTTGTGACCGTTGAGTTCTTTGAAAATCACCTTGGGTTTGCTTACTTGAAGTTCGTAACCTTCGCGGCGCATGTTCTCCAGCAAGACACCCAGATGCAGCAGGCCGCGACCGCTTACGCGCAGCGAATCGGCCGAGGAGGTATCCTCCACACGCAAGGCCACATTGCTTTGCAGTTCACGATACAGCCGATCACGGACATTCCGGCTGGTGATAAATTTGCCTTCACGTCCGGCAAAAGGCGAATCGTTGACGCTGAAGATCATACTTAGTGTGGGTTCATCCACATCGATAAGCGGCAACGCCACAGGGTGCTCCGCCGCGGCGATGGTATCGCCGATATCCACATCTTCAATACCCACGACGGCGCAAATATCTCCGGCTTCCACATGTTCGGCTTTTTCCCGGCCTAAACCTGCGAACAGATACAATTCAGTGATATTGTGCGATTCATTTTTGCCATCCCGTTTCAGCAGGGCAATTTTTTCGCCCTTACGCAGATAGCCGTTGAAAACGCGACCGATACCGATACGCCCCACGTATTCGTTGTAGTCAATATTTGTGATCTGCATTTGCAGGGGCTTTTCCAAATCGGCCACCGGGCCGGGAATTTTCTTGACAATCGTTTCAAGCAACGGTCGCATATCCATATTTTTGTCGGCGGTTTCAAGACGCGCAAAACCGGCGCGACCGGAGGCGTAGATGACCGGGAAGTCAAGGGCGTCATCATCCGCCTCAAGTTCCACAAACAGATCGAAAATTTCATTGAGCACTTCATCGGGGCGCGAATCAGCGCGGTCGATTTTATTAATCACCACAATGGGCTTGATGTGATAGTGAAAGGCCTTCTTAAGTACAAAACGGGTTTGCGGCATGGGGCCTTCAAAAGCATCGACCAAAAGCAGCACGCCATCTGCCATTTTCAACACGCGCTCTACTTCGCCACCAAAGTCAGCGTGACCGGGCGTGTCAATGATGTTAATCTTCCGCATAACGCCCGCGGCATCCGCGTAATTCATGGCGACGTTCTTGGCCAGGATGGTAATGCCGCGTTCACGTTCCAGCGGGTTGTTATCCAAAATCAGCGTGTCTTCCGACATTTGTCCCGTGCGAAACATGCCCGATTGCCTTAACAGTGCATCCACCAAAGTGGTCTTGCCGTGGTCAACGTGGGCGATAATGGCGATATTTCGTAGTTCATCTCGGCGTTTCATGATAGAAAATCCAATATTTCAAGGTTTATCCGGCAGCTCTATGCCAGCCGCCGTTCAGTCCGCTTCGCGCGGTTACAGCGCTTATGTGACCCTCACGCGGTCACAATGCCAAAGACCCTCATTATATCGCATTTCGGGGCAAATGACCAAGCAACGCGGATAAATTAGAAATCACGCGGATTTTGACGTGTTCCATGGTGGGGCAGCGCTCACCAAGCTCGGCATGAAGCGAGGTCACAGGGCGGGACAGTCCGCAGGGGTTTATCAACTCGAAAAAACTAAGATCCGTGGTCACATTCAATGCCAATCCATGCAGCGTAATCCACCGCCGCAGCTTGATGCCGATCGCGCAGATCTTGGCCAATCCGTCTGGGCCTCCGCGGGTGGATTTCAGCCAAACGCCGGTAGCGCCGGCTTCCCGGGTTGCAGATAAGTGAAGCGGGGCCAACGTCTGAATCACCGCCTCTTCCAGCAATCGCATATAGTCATGTATTCGCAGGTTGTAATAATTTAGCGGAACGATCGGATAAAGCACCAATTGCCCCGGGCCATGGAAGGTAATATCCCCCCCACGATCGGTCGATTCCACGGTCACCCCGCAGCCGGCAAGCATCCGTGCATCTGCCAGCAGATGTTCTGATGCGCCGGGATGCCGTCCGATGGTAATAACCGGAGGATGCTCCACAATAAGCAGAACCCCGCCGGGACACGACCCGTTGAGAACCGTTTCATGCCATTGCAACTGAACATCCCATGCGGCGCGATAATCCATAACGCCCAGATCCACGGCAACCAGAGTCGCGACCCGTGCAGGCTGCGCCGCGCGACACTCCACTGCTGTCACAGGGTTGTTTGTGACGCCTATCGCCATGGAATTTTCGTCGCTCATCGCGCCGGATTCTCCATAGCTTGGCGAGTTGCAGCGGCATGGCCCTTCGTCTTTTTATGCGTTAAGCCATTACTTTTCGCCAGGTTAGTGGATGGCGCTTCCGAGGTGTTACCGTTTTTAAGCGCTGCGGACAGGACTTCGTCAACCGTCTTAACGAACACAAACCTCATATCTTTTTTCAACTGCTGCCGAACTTCCTGCAGATTCTTTTCATTGCGCTGGGGCAGAATAACGGTTTTGATCCCGGCATGTTGCGCCGCGATCACTTTTTCCTTCACGCCACCGATGGGTAATACCAGGCCGCGCAGGGTAATTTCGCCAGTCATAGCCACGTCAGGCCGCACCGCCTTGTTGATAAAAAGCGACGCCAATGCGGTATACATGGCTACTCCCGCGGAGGGACCATCCTTGGGCACCGCACCCGCCGGTACATGTACATGCACATCAATATCCCGGAAAATGGCGGGCGTTATCCCCAGTCTTTCGGCGTTATTTTTCAGCAGCGAATAAGCGGCATGCGCCGATTCCCGCATCACGTCTCCAATTTGCCCGGTAAGCCGCAGCCGCCCCTTGCCAGGCATCCGCGTAGCTTCAACAAACAATATATCTCCCCCGGCGGGCGTGTACGCCAGGCCGGTGGCTACGCCGGGAGTTGCCGTGCGCAGGGCCACTTCACTTTCAAATATCAGGGGTCCCAGATACTTCGCCAGATCATCGACCTTGACGGTTATCTTACCCGCTTTCACGGGCGGCGATTGAGCCTCGCTGGGCGCAACTTTAACGGGGGGTTTCCCGCCTTTTCCGGCCGCTACAGGTTTCCCGGCAGCACCCACCAAGGTTGCCGCGACACCACGCATGACTGAGCCGATGGTACGCTCCAGATTTCGCACCCCGGCTTCGCGCGTGTAGCGCTCGATCATTGCTTCGAGTGTGGCGGCGGGAATTTCGCAGTCTTTGCGTGTAATACCGTTTTCCTTGAGTTGGCGCGGCACCAGGTATTTTCGCGCGATAAGCAGTTTATCCTGCTGCGTATAGCCGGGAATTTCAATCACCTCCATACGGTCCCGCAAAGCCGGTGGAACCGGTTCCATATAATTGGCCGTGCAGATAAATATGATATTGCTTAAGTCAAATGGGACACCCAGGTAATGGTCCTGAAAGCTGTTATTCTGCTGCGGATCCAGGACTTCCAGTAAAGCCGCCGAGGGATCGCCTCGGAAATCCGCGCCGAGTTTGTCCACTTCGTCGAGCATCATCACCGGATTGTTGGTGCCGACTTTCCGCAGTTCCTGAATAATACGTCCCGGCATGGAACCGACATACGTGCGACGATGGCCGCGAATGTCGGCTTCATCGCGCACGCCGCCGAGGCTCATACGCACAAACTTTCGCCCCAATGATTCCGCGATGGATTTGCCCAGACTGGTTTTTCCTACCCCCGGTGGCCCAAGAAAGCAGAGAATCGGACCGCGGCCCGTGGGATTGAGCTTGCGGACCGCCAGAAACTCGACGATTCGCTTTTTTATTTTTTCCAGATCGTAATGATCGCGATCTAAAATTGTCTGTGCCCGATTAATATCCAGATCATCCTGCGTGGATTTACTCCACGGCAACTCCGCGACCGTCTCCAGAAATGACCTTATAACACCGTATTCAGGCGATGCCTGCGGTACCGCCGCCAACCGCGCCAGTTCGCGATCCGTCTCTTTTTTGACGATGTCGGGCACTTTGGCTTCGTCAATTCGCTTTTTAAGATCAGCGAGCTCCTGGCTTTGTTCGTCCGCCTGCCCCAGTTCTTTTTGTATGGCCTTCAACTGCTCCTGGAGAAAATAGTGCCGCTGATTTTTATCAATACTGGAGCGCACCTGCGATTGAAGTTTCTCTTCAAGTTCCAATAGTTCGATACGCGTAGCGAGTTTTTGGCGGACCATCACCAGGCGCTTAACGACATCGGTTTCTTCCAGCAGTGCCAGCTTGTCTTCAACTGAGTCGTGCAGATTAGCCGCCAGAAAATCCGCCAGCGTCGACGGAGAATCAATATCATTGAGAATTGTCGCCGCTTCATCGGGAATGGTGGGCGACAATTCAATCATCCGCTTGGCGGCCTGTCGGACGCTGCCCACCAATAATTCCGTTTCCGGGCCGACGTTTTCCACGGCATCAGGCAGAGCTTCCACGCGGGCTTTAAGGTAAGGCTCCTGCTGTACAAATTCCATTACGCGAAAACGCACCAGGCCATGGACAACAATACTCTGCTGGCCATCTGTCGGGCGCAGCATTTTTAACACAATTGCCACGGTTCCTACCGCGTGCATGTCCCCAGGTTGAGGGTTTTCCACGCTCTCATTTTTCTGCGTCAGCACGCCGATAATTTTGTCGCCGGGCATCACATCATCAAGCAGCCGGCGGCTTTTGTCCCGTCCGATACTCAGGGGTATGACCGCTCCGGGAAACGCTACCGCATCCCGCACGGGCATGATGGCAATAATTTCCGGAATCCGCACCTGATGCAGCATTGGTCCGGTGACATCGGCGGTTGTTGCGCCGGGTGCGTCCGGGGCCGACGGCGTTTTTGGCCCCGATGGCTTATTTTCGCCCGACTCGGGATCCGGTAAAGGTTGTGTTTTTTCTTCCGCCATAGAGTCCTGCATTTACTATTCGCTACTTTCACTACATGTGAAGCGCAAGTTCCGCTTCAAGGCTTACCGCGCTTTGGGCAAGGTTATCCAGAGCATTCCCGCATCATAGTGTGCGGAAATTCCACTGTGATCCACATTGGCCGGCATATCAATGCTCCTGCCGAAACAGCCATGATCGATTTCCATCAGATGCACCGCGACCGCCTTTTCCTTACCGCTGGGCATGGGGCAAATCCGACGCCCGCGGATGATCAGTTGGTTGTCCGCCACGCTGACCTGAATA
>JAJZCT010000186.1 GCA_021828925.1 Planctomycetota bacterium | reverse complement strand
CGTGATCCATAGCAGGATGTATGGCGTGAAAAAAGCAGTTTTGATTTGGCTGTCTATCGGAGTGTTCGGCTTTTTTGGCAGCTTGGCGCGCTATGGTATCGCCCGCATCTTCGGGCGGTTTTCCGCGCTGTTTCCTTTTGGAACATTTTTTATCAACATCACCGGTTGTTTCTTTCTGGGATGGTTTATGACCTGGGCGCAACCCCGAATGAATATCCCCGATCCGATTCGTTTGGGTATTGCGGTGGGCTTTGTTGGGGCCTACACGACATTTTCAACGTATATGTTTGAATCAGACCGAATGCTAAGCGACGGGCTGGCCATTCGGGGAATGCTCTACATTCTTGGTAGCGTCGCCATTGGTCTTGTCGCGGTGCGCATGGGTGTTATTCTTGGGCAGCGTATGAGCTAGGGACGGATCTACATTGGCGGATAAACAGCGGATCGGCGAAAAAGTTCTCCTGCGACTCTATATGCGAAGTGCGGATCTTTATCATTTCGCTCCGGCATACGAGCGGGTCGTGCAGGAGGCGGCCAAGCATAAACTGTCGGGCGTTACAGTCTTGCGCGGCATCATGGGCTTTGGGTCCCGTGGGCTGATAAGTCACAGCGAATTCAAACTCGTGGGGGATTCGCCAGTGATTGTCGAATGCGTGGATGACGGTGAAAAGATTACGGCATTTCTTAATGATGTTACCGAAAACATTGTCCGTCGCGGCATGGCTACCTTGGAGCGAGCCGGTGTAGTCATGTACCGTTCGGGAGAACATAAAACACCGAATCAGACCGAACTGTTAAGCGCGATAAAACCCTTGAGCACGTTACCTGATCTTCAAGAGGTATTGAACATGCATACTGATTCCACCGGCGTATTGTTGCGGATATTTATTGGCGAATCTGACCGCTTTGAACATAAGCCCCTCCACGAGGCCATCGTTAAGAAAGCCCGCGAGCTGGGCATCAGCGGGGCGACCGTGCTGCAAGGCTCGATGGGGTTTGGTGCTAATAGTGTGATCCATAATGATCGTGTGCTGGCAATGTCATCCGATCTGCCGATTGTCATCGAAATTGTGGACGCCCGCGACAAAATTGAACAATTGCTTCCACTGTTGGATAACATGGTGCAGGATGGAATGATTACGATGGAAGAAGTGCGCATCGTGATGTATCGCCACAATCCGGCTGATAAGGCCAAGAAAACTGTCTGACGCCTGGGTGCGGCGGAATGCCCAACCCGGCAAACACAGGAGTTGTATGTGCCTCACTATTCGCAAAGCAAACATTTTGTTGTAGGGTGTGTTTCTTACCTGAATTCCAAGCCATTGATTGATCCGCTGGTGGATCGGCCGGATGTGGAAGTACACTTTGCGGTTCCCGCCCGCCTGATGGACTTAATGGCCGCCCGGCAGGTGGATGCGGCCCTGATGCCGATTGTCGATTATCAGAATTGCCCTGTACCGGTAATACTTTCCCCCGGCGGCGCGATATGTTGTGACGGACCAACGCTGACCGTTCGCATTTTTTCCAAAGTGCCCCCGGCCGAAATAACCCATCTGTATGCTGATACGGACAGCCATACCAGCGTTATTCTCGCGCAGGTCATTCTGCGGGAGCTTTATAACCGTGCCCCGGAACTTTTAACCGCCAATATGTATGATCCGCCGCCGGCAGATGCGAAAACACTGCTGTTAATCGGTGACAAGGTCGTCAACGGCGCTCCAACCGAAGCCGATTATCCCTTTCAGCTTGACCTGGGGGAACAATGGAAACGCCTTACCGGGCTACCCTTCGTATTCGCCATGTGGATGATGCCCATGGACCACGCGGATGCCGATTTGGGAGCACTGTTAGCCGAGGCACGGCAGCGCGGCGGGGAAATGACCGATCACCTGGTGGCCAAATATGCCGAAGAAAAACGCTGGCCCGCGGATTTGGCGCGCCGCTATTTCACCGAGTACCTGCAATATGCCGTCACACCTCGGTGTCGCTTGGGAATCGAAAAGTTCTTTGAACTCGCCGCCAAGCATCAGTTGCTGCGCGTACATCGCCCGATTCGATATATGACATGACACGGTCCAGGCAACATGTGTCTATAGCTCAATGCGCCAGCGTTTCGTAGGCGTGAAATGCTGCTTAGGGGCACGACACGCACTGGCCCGTCGCGATTGGTACAGCGCGTGCCGGATCGGAGTGCGGCTTGTTTCCGTGGCAGCGTTCCGCATCCAACCACGACGCTTCCGCGTCGGGCTACCGGCTATCTTTCGTGCGGGCATTGGGCGTGTACTATTAGCTCAATGCGGCAGCGTTGAGTTGATCGCGCAATATAGCTGAATTTAACGGGGAGATTTTCTCCCGTCGCGCCTGATGCTGAATAATCCGGCATTCCGATGACTCAGGAATGAGTTCTGTGCTCGCGCCATTGAAGACCTTGAAAAAACATTGCCAGACCGATCACGCTGTAACCTCCGACGATCCAGCCGATGGTGCCGGAATGCAGTGCGTTCTGACACGCCAGTATAATAATCGGGGCGGGAAATAACGTGTTCCAAGACCCCCACAGACCACCGACCAGCCACGGGAAGTTGGCTGCCTGAATCAGGGCGATCGCCGGCGGCATCAAAAACAATGCGGCCGCCGCACCGAGACTCGCTAGACGGCCCATGTCGCGGCACTCGATGCTCCACATGCTTAAGCCAAGTGTAAAAACTGCAAACGCGATCTGCACGGCGGATACATTGATAAGTACGTGAACGGAAGTATGGTTTAGCCAGGCGGCCGTCATCAGCATCGGAACAGCCGCCGCCGGCAGCGCAAGCCCGCGCCTGAATGTATATATTCTTCGATTTTCACCCTCGGCCAAGGTGGAATGCGAGAGGATCATCGGAAACAGGACAAACAAACTCATTGCTAAAGACATGTTGGTATAGAGCCACGCATCGTTCCAAGCCGGTCCGACCAACGTCTGGCTGGTCCAACGCCAGCCTGCCGCTGCCGCAACAAGGCCAAGCCACGCAGTTCCCGCGCCCAGTATGGCTGCGGTCAGAATGGAGGAAGATATCTTCATTTGATGGTCTCGCATGGAACCCATCGTTTTGCTCACTTCAGAGGAACGCCGTTAAATGATTCAGGTTCTGAAATCGGAGCAGGCACCGGTTCCACGCCGAATAACATGGGCTGCTGCGGGAGCCTTTGGCAATTTGGACAGAACCAGCTCCACAAGCCATCGCGGCCGCAGCGTTCGGCGACAATGCTCGTTGCACACCGCTCGCACGGTTCCCCCGCCCGATCATACACCAAGCGGGGAAGTTCACGAGCGCCGTGCCCTTCCAAGGATGCCCGGTATAGAATATCGCCCCGGTGGCGCGCCGTTGAAAGCACTTCCCGCATCTGCCGGGATTCAATGCTGCTGATGCGTGCCGCAGGATGAATTGCGCCGGCAAAAAGCATTTCGCATTTGGTCTGGTTGCTGATACCGGCAACCACCAACTCATCCATAATGGCCTGCGAAATCGTCTTGTCAGCGGCAAGCAAGCGCAAGCGTTTCTCCCATATTTCATCCGTGAGGAATTCATCCGATAGCTTGGGACCAAGGCCGGCCAGTGACGGATGGCGATAAAGATTTTCGGTAGGTAAAACCAATAACAATGGCCGCCCCGAAAGCGTCAGGCATCCGCCGTTTTCCAGTGTAATACGCAACAAGGGCCGCCGGCCGACCTCTTTGGATAAGGGGGAAATATTATCCAGCCAGCCTGGCACGGTAGGTTTTCCACCATCGGTCCATTGAGCACTCCAGCGCCAGCGCCTTAACGGATAAATGGCCCAGCTCACGCCATGGCTGAAATTCCACAGCAGCCAGCGGCCTTGGGAATAAATTTGATTAATGCGTTTGCCTGCGCAGTGTTTGAGCAGCACATTGGCCTGCCATCGGTGGGCCGGGACGTCGATGCGATCCACCCACTGACGGCCGGCAAGAGCCGAGAGGCGAAAAGACAGCGCATCAACTTCAGGCCCCTCCATAAGGCGTTATCCTCCGGTTGCTTCACGCAGGCATTTGCCAATGTCCGCCGGTGAATCGGCAACACGAATACCGGCCTGGCGCATGGCGGAAATTTTGCTTTCCGCCGTGCCCTCACCGCCGCTGATAATTGCGCCGGCGTGGCCCATGCGTTTCCCCGGTGGCGCGGTGCGACCGGCAATAAACCCAACCACCGGCTTGGTTACCGATTTTTTGACATAGGCTGCCGCGGATTCCTCCGCCGCCCCACCGATTTCGCCAATCATGACAATGGCATCGGTTAATGGATCAGCCTGAAACAACTCAAGAACATCAATAAAGTCCATGCCCTTCACCGGATCACCGCCGATGCCCACGCATGTACTTTGGCTCCATCCGAGTTCCGAGGTCTGCCAGACAGCTTCATAGGTCAACGTACCGGAGCGGCTGACGATGCCAACGGATCTTTTTCCTTTTTGGGCGGGCGTGTGAATATAGCCGGGCATGATACCGATTTTACATTCGCCGGGCGTGATAACGCCCGGGCAGTTGGGGCCGACAAGCTTCACGGAATCACCAAAATCCGCCAGAAACTTTTTAGCCTTCACCATATCCAAAACCGGAATGCCTTCGGTGATGGCGACGATAAGTTTGATCCCAGCGGCGGCAGCTTCACAAATGGCGTCGGCGGCAAATGGCGGTGGAACAAAAATCATCGTGGCATCCGCACCGGTGGCTCGCACAGCCTGGTCCACCGTATCAAATACGGGCAGGCCGTTGGCATCTTTCGTGCCTCCTTTGCCCGGGCTGGTGCCGCCAACCATCTTAGTGCCGTAATCCAGACATCCCCGTGTGTGGAACGCACCGCCGCCGCTGCCGGTAATTCCCTGACAGATCACACGGGTATTTTTATTAACCAGAATTGACATCAGTTATTCTCCTGTTGATTTCCGGCGAACGCTTAGCGTGTGGCCGAAACGATTTTTTTAGCCGCATCGTTCAGATCGCCGGCCACTTGCAGTGTCGGAAGGTCCGCTTGGGATGCGGCTAATATTTTACGGGCCGCTTCCACGTTGGTGCCTTCGAGTCGCACCACCACCGGAACCTTAAAGCCAACTTCCCGTCCCGCCTGTATAAGCGCCTCGGCAATAAGATCACAGCGGGCGATACCGCCGAAAATATTCACCAGAATTCCGCGCACCTTCTTATCGGAAAGGATGATACGGAAGGCTTCAATAGCCCCCTCAGCCTTGACGCCCCCGCCGACATCCAAGAAGTTGGCGGGTTTCCCGCCGTGCAACTGAATAACGTCCATGGTGGCCATGGCCAGGCCGGCACCATTGACCAGACAGGCGATATCGCCGTCGAGTTTGATGTAATTGAGATTGGCGGCAGCGGCGCGAATCTCCAGGGCATCGGTTTCCGCGTCATCCTTAAGGGCCAGAACGTCTGGATGGCGGAACAGGGCGTTGTCATCGAAATTTACTTTGGCGTCGATGGCGAGAATTTTTCCGTCTTTGGTGAGCACCAAAGGATTGATCTCCGCAATTGAGCAATCATAATCAATAAAAAATCGCGCCAGTTTAAGCAGAATATCAGCGACGGCATTGACCTGTTTACCGGTAAACCCCAGAGCCAGCGCCGTGCGCCGGGCCTGAAAGCCTTGCATACCGAGGGCTGGATGCAGCGGTTCTTTGATGATCGCCTCTGGCCGTTCGTGGGCGACGGTTTCAATTTCTACGCCGCCTTCAACTGACGCGATCATACTGACGGTAGATCGGTCCCGATCCAGGACAAAGCCCAGATAATATTCATGGGCTATGTCCACAGCACCGGCGATCAGAATTTTATTGACCGCGATTCCCTCGGGGCCGGTTTGCACACTGACCATGCGGTTGGTCAACATGAACTCCGCCGCCGCGCGGGCCTCGGCCGCCGATTTAACCAGTTTTACAAATCCGGCTTTGCCTCGGCCGCCGGCAAATACCTGCGCCTTAACCACCTGCACCGGAAAACCGTTTTCCTGAAAGGCTTTTTCGGCCTGTTGGGCCGTTTGCACAACACGGGCGGCGGGCACGGGAATCCCAGCCTTGGCCAGCAGATCGCGTGCCTGATATTCATGAATTTTCATTAAACGAAACTCCTAAGGAGCCATTTTTACCGGCTCGTCGCTTTGAGAAAGATAAACGATTTTGGGGAAAAGTTAAATACGACGCTGCTTTACGACAAGGCCGTGCCACAAAAAATGTTGCAGCCGGGCAATTTTCTGCTCCGCAGTGCAGCGGTATCTTTCCCCGCGGAATCGGGTATCCCCGGAAAATTCTCCCCGCCACGCACCGCGACAATTTGCCCGAACCTACGCTACAATGCTATTCGTGATTATGGTAACCCTGCATTGAGGAATTTATGGCGTCATCCACCACTTGTCCATCTAAAGAAACCGCCGGCATGTTCAATCCTGCCGCCCTGATTGCCCGGCGAGCGCTGGAGATTGACGCTTCCGGCATTCGTAAAGTGTTTGATCTGGCGGCCAAACTTAAGGATCCCATTAATTTATCCATCGGCCAACCGGATTTTGATGTGCCGGAGCCGATTAAGGAAAAGGCGATTGCGGCTATCCGTGCCGGTAAAAATCGGTATACCCCAACGCAAGGCATCGGAGAACTTCTTGAACCCATCCGCCGCGATGTTTGTGCCGGCACGGGCTGGCGCGATCCCGGTTTGCTGATTTTATCCGGCACCTCCGGCGGGATCATGCTGGCGATGTTTGCCACGTTGAATCCGGGTGATGAAGTGATCTTTCTTGATCCTTACTTTGTCATGTATAAACATCTT
>JAJZCT010000185.1 GCA_021828925.1 Planctomycetota bacterium | reverse complement strand
GGCTTGGCGGTTACCAAGAAGATTGTGGAGGAACACGGCGGAAAAATCGAGGCAACGTCACGCGTCGGCGGTGGCACGACATTCCGCATCAACTTACCGCTGAACAACAAAAAACTAACCGATTCCGACGGCACCATGGGGCCAACGCGGTAAACAATTCGAGCACGGACCGCCCTATTGGCACATCATCTCAAGGTAGTCTGTTTCATCCCGCAAATGACCACACCATGGCCAGGTTTTACTGGTCAGAAAAAGCGGCAAACGGGCGATAGCAAGGAGAATGCAATCCCGCCCCAGCTCAGCGCGGTATCGGAAGGTCTCTGAAATCGAAGGGCACCTTTACCAGCACGGTTCTGGTAAAAAATGCCATCGTGGCCTTTGCCGGCTCAGCCCCGGCGACATTCAGGGTGTAACGATAGTAACCCCAGCCACGGCTGGCCAAAGGCCCTCCGCGATGGCCGGTAATGCGCAATCGGCGGCCGTCACCGCTGTACAGCCGCAGTTCCTTATCGTCGAAAAGATGGTGCACAAAACGACGCTCAATAGGCATTTGAGCAAATGGCAGCCAATGATTGGTTTTACCGTGATATGAAAACCCCTGGGTAATGCCGATGTGAAGGCGAATCTTCCAGCCGCCGGAGATCTCCCGCGGTTTCCCGAAGCGAAGATTCATACCATCATCCGTCAGGGCGGCACGGCCAAATCGCAGATGATTCAACTGTAATGTTTGCCTGACACCCGACAAATACATCCGCAATGTCCCGCGCAGCGCCATCGACGCGGCATTTGGGGGCGGCCACGGCAAATGAAGTTGCAACGGAAAAACAACATCATCATGCTTACGCGGCCAGATGCTCTGGGATGTTTTAACTGGGGCGGCCCGTAAAAGCTTCCCATGCGGATCGGTGATGAGTTCAGTTGCGTGCAGGGGGCCGACTTGTTCGAGAATCTGGCTCGATGCCGGTGCCCATAGAGCCACACAACTTGCGGTAAATCCTCGCTTCTTATTCGCCGGATCCACGCGGACCAGCCAGTTGGTCTGGTAACGCCGAATGGATTGAATTGCCAATGCGCATGCCCCGTCAATGACAACTGGAACATCACTTGCGAAAAGATTCCGGCGGCCAAATCGCAGATGGCCGTTGCTATAGATGTTCGCCACCGGGCCGACATGGGTCATGGCGGCGATTGCTTGTATCGCCTTCCAGAATGGCTGGTGGCGAATGCGGTATGTTGCCAGCGGGGACGGCGGCAGTACATTGTAATATGCGGGAATGCCGACTTGTGAACAGAGTTGCGTTAGCGCCGCGCGCACGGAGGCATGCCGCATATTCAAGGAAACGATGGGGCCGCGCAGATCATGGGCGGCAATGATGGAATCCAGGATTGACAGGAGTTTACGGCGCAGCGGTGGACCAGCGGTAGACATCAGCGCATTCTGGATAGGCGGGATTGCTTTATTGCCCGCAATAATTAATTGACGGGCGGCCGCCCGCCGCCGGGACACGCTTGGACTGCTCAACTCGCGTATCCAGTGCTCAAGCTGGCCGGCTTGAATCGGCTTGCGGTGCGGATGCCCCCGCATGATAAGCCTGCCGGGAATTGAAACAGGCCGGTCGATTAGCTTTGGCCTGATCATGGGTTTCAGGGCCACACCAGAGTCGCCGGGAATCGGCAAGTTGCGAAAGCTAAACGGGATATGTACACGAATGAAACGCGTATAAACCCTTGCCCATGCTGTAACTGGCAAACCGCCGCGGACACGAACTTCGTAGCTCCAGCCCGACGCATTGACATGCTTGCCGACACGGCAGGAAAGTTGCCGGCCGGACTGGCTTTGAAATCCCAGTACTCCGCCAATACTGGGAGTGTACGCCAACGAGTTATTCTGCGGCAATGACCTCATGAAAAATGCTGTCGCTGGCAAGCTGCGCAGGTTGGCATCAGGAGTAACGGTAATGTGCATGGAGCAGCGGTCAAGCCGGGGATTTAATGGATTTTCAACAACTCCGGTACGTTTTCCCCATTTGATATGTAAACCATCGACTTGTATTACGGCGTGGCCGGAATCCAGATTCCCAATGCGTCTGATGCGCGGTGCGACCGCCAATGTTATGGGTAATTCACCCTTGAGCGTGCGGATCGTGGTGCTTGTGGCAAACGGCCATATTAAATGGGGGTTAAATAGAAATTCATATTTCCCCGCGGAAACAGGCACCTCGACCGAAGCCTTGGCCGATGCCAGCAGCGACATTCCATGGTTATCCACCGCCCGGCTGAACCGTGCCGGACCAAGCTGCACAACTTGGCTGTCACCAAGTGCCCATAAGCCGGTGATATTTAAGCTGAAGCCGCCAGCACTGCGATGGCCGCGATCCGCATCAAAGATGATCGTCTGATCCGTGGAGGAGCGTTGCACGGCAAGCAGAAGCGCTCCGTCGGTGTAAACCGGTGTGCTTGCGTTAAATACCCCAAAATTAGAAAAAGTAAACAATCCCGCTCCCCAATAATCGTTACCCTCCGGCCTGACATCTGTGACCATGGCAATACGCTGAATAACTTTCCAAAAAGGCTGTTGTGTGACGTTAATGGTCAGTCGGCGTGCGGCGATGGCCAGGTGGAGATCACTGAACTGGGCTGAAAAGCCGGCTTGCATGCAAAGCCGCCGTAAAATCGTGCGCAAGGGGGCGTTTTTAAGTTTCAGCGTTACCAGCGGTCCGCGCACGGCATCCGCTTGAGCAATCTCGGCCAGCACCGACCGCATTCTCCGGCGCATCCCCGGCGTGGTCCATCCGCTCAGTGCGGCCTTGATTGACGGCACCGCCGCATCCCCGGCTAAGATCAGTTTTTTTCCCGCGGCGGCACGCGCGGCATGGCTTTTACCACTGAGATCAGCAATCCAATCTGAAATTTTCGCGCCGTCCGCCAGAAAATGCCGCGATTCCGCCGGCATCACCACCTCCCGGTCAACTGTTACCATTGGCGATTGTGAACGTACCCTGATGTTCTCCGAAATAATCATGGGTGGCTGGGGAATCACACCTTCCCCCGCAGACGTTTTTGACAACGGAATGGGAATATTTGTGAACACAAATGGGACACGAACCGCCACCATGCGGGCATACGTCTTGACGAATACCCCGGCAGGTTTCGAGTCCAAAGGAAAAAACTCGTATTGACGCTTGCTTGGATATGCATGAACGAATCCCGAAGGATTTCCCACGCGCTTCCCGTCCGCCGTGGTAAAAAAACATGGTCCATGGGGAAAGGAAGACAGACGTGATACAAATGCCTGAACCGGAAGTGATTTCGCCAGCCAGGGAGGCGTGCTGAGGTCCATTGCGACGCCCCATTTTCCTTTCACGCTTTTCGGTTTTCCAAACAGAACTCTCATTCCACCGGTGTCAATTTCCGCGCGTCCCGAATTGAGATTATCAGCGCTTAATATTTCCGGATTCAGCGACACGGCGACCGGTGCAACCAATTTAAGCCGTACAATTCGCGGTGCCGTTGCATCAACGGGTCCAGCGGCTAAGGTTCCTGGATAACCTGAAATGATGTCACCGGGCGGGATGCCGTATTTACCGACGCTGAAGAGGTTGCCGGCAACCGGGACATCCGCGCCATTGGTGTCCAACGCCAAAGCAGCCTTTGGCGATCCCACCTGAATAAATGTCCCTTTCATCGGCAGATAGAGGGTGCGGCAAACCATCCGGGCAACGATCCTCCTTCGCCCCGATTTCCCGCGTTGTTTGGTGCGATGCAATGTCGTGGATTTAATCACCACGGCAAACGCGCCGTTAACCGCCACTAATGCACCATTGGTAAACAGGCCGTGCCGACTGAACACCAGTCCCAGTTCAGGGCCATAGTCCGCATCAGGGCTTATCCCCGTTACCCGGGCAATGCGCAGCAGCACATTCCAAAATAACTGATGTTGGATATTGATACGCAAGTGTTCGGACAGGCGTTTGCAGTTTCTTGGCAACTGACAACCAAGTCCCGCCTGCGCACAAACTGCGGCAAGAGCATCATGTAAAGAGCAATTGTTACTGCGAAAGGTTACCATCGGACCGTGCAGGGCATCGGTGAGAGCAATATCATTAAGCACGGATTGAAACCGTTGACGCTCTTGCGGTGATACCGATTCATGGCGGGATTGCTTTAATAAGCCAACCGCCGCATCGCCGGCGGCAAGCAGCTTTTCTTTCGCAACCTTTTGCGCTGCCGCATTTCCCCTCAAAACGCTGCGAATCCATGCGGATATTTTTCCGGTCGATGGCACTGGCTCCGGCGATTCAGGCAGCATGACAATGGATGTGTGGTGGCGCGATAGCGATGGCGATGGAGCACCGGATGCTTGCCGTAATCGACTCAAAGGCAAAGTGGCAAGCGCAGTTGCCACAAAGAAAGCACCACCGGCGATGATCGCTGCTGTGCGCATTTCAGTTCTCCTTACGCGTAGTTTACCGCTGCCGCGGCAGCGCGACATTCTCAAATTCAAAGGGAATATCCATTTTGACAGACCGTTGCCGAAATACATTTATGCGAGCGCAGGCGGGTTCCGGACCGCTTATCTCAAAGCGGTAACTGTAATCCACGGCCAGCCCGCTGTTGCTGGAAAGCACCGGTGTCCTCCAATGCTTTTCCTTTGCAGCTCTGAACTGCAGCGTCTGATTGCCATTTGAACCGTTGTTTCTCAGACTCTGTAAAAATTCCACCAGTAATTTCGCGTGAGCTTGGTCCATTCGGTCCGAGGTAATCTTCAGCCTCACCCCCCACGTCGAGTTGGAGCGATTGCTTCGATCGGCCGGAATTTTCACCGGCTTGCCAAATCTTACACGCACTGCACCAATATGCATCGATGCTCTTCCAGAGGTGAGGTGTTTGGCTTGCCGGATCAATGGATTGAATGAAACAATAATCGGCACGTTGCCGCGAATAGCGGCGATAGCTTTGACTCCCGCAGGCGGTCGCTTCAGGAAAAGGTTATAGCTAAACTCTACCTCCCGGGATTGATTCCACGGGTTAAACTGCTGGCTATAAGTATGTTTGTTAAGGGCTAATGACTTCCCGGAACGATCCATTATCTGCAGATGTTTTAACCCTCCAATACGGTCCAACTGTGCACCATCAGGGCACCAGAGCAGATCCAAATCCAAATGAAGCAGTCTGCGACTTCGCATGACAGCGGGCTTTACAGATCGTGCCCCGGTAACTGGGAAAGTCGGCCCCTTGAACGCATACCGACCTGTCCCGATATCATTCGGCCACCTGAGCACAAAGACAAAAGGCCCGCACGAATCGACCGAGGCGCTATTTTGAAACAGGCCAAAACGGCTTCCACCAAAGTGCAAGAACTGATCGAAAAAGCCCGGGCCGGGTCCAATGCCCGTTATCTTCGCCAATTGCCGAATAACCGCCCAAAAAGGCTCGCGACGCACATTGGTTGAAAGTGTTTCTTGCTCAAAACAAGCGGGGATTGGCACCCCGCTGGCAAAAAGGGGATAGAATTCCGGATGAATCCCCACGGGGAGACAAAGATGCTTGATTACCTCCAGGAGCGTGGCGTGATTCAGTTGCACGGTTACCAACGGTCCTCGCAGAAAGTCTGCCTGCGCGATGGATTTTGCTACTGAGCGAAGCGACCGTCGCAGCGGTGGTGTGGTCAATTTTTCCAGACACCTTTGCAACGCCGGCAATGCCGCATCGCCGACGGCAAGCAATTGATGCCTTGCATTTTTCCGAACCGTTTTCTGGTTGCTACCCAGGGCGTGAATCCATCGTGTTATACTTTTTACAGATGGATTTGGTACCCTGCGGGGAGCGGGCATCACAAGTTGTAAGTTATCCGGTTCATGCTGACTGCAGGTGTCACGCACCGTTACCATCAGAACAGCGACCAATCCCAGAATGATTGCCGGGTAAACGCCCCATCTGGCCAATAGCCGTCGATTGACTCTTAGTACCATGGACCATATTCTCCAACTTTACCGCGGCGGCATGCAGTCAGGGGCGTTGGCAACCGCATGATATGACAGATATTATGATGTGAAACGATCTTGCTGCAAAGCTGTCATACATGGCTGGACCGGATGATGATGAATATCGGCTTACTGATTTTCCCCGATATCGACCAACTCGATGTTACCGGGCCGTTTGAGGTTTTATCACGGATACCAGGTGCCACCATGCACATCTTATGGAAAAAGCTCGAACCGGTGCGCGATATTCATGGACTGATTCTTACACCCACCATGCTGTCCGCGGATTGCCCGCGATTGGATGTGCTGGTGATCCCTGGCGGACCGGGTCAGGAAGCACTGATGGAAGACAAGGAAATAATTGATTTTGTCAGCGCTCGGGCATCGGAGGCCAGAATCGTGCTTTCGGTCTGTACCGGCGCTCTGATTTGCGGCGCAGCCGGCTTATTGGTTGGAAAAACTGCCACTACCCACTGGGCCTCAATGAATCTCTTAAAGTATTTTGGAGCCAAGCCCGTCAATCGCCGGGTTGTCATCAGCGGGAATCTCATTTCCTGCGCAGGTGTAACGTCCGGAATTGATGGGGCTCTGGTGGCGGCATCGCAATTAGTCGGCGAGAAGCAGGCAAAAATCATACAGTTGGCCATTGAATATAACCCCAAGCCACCGTTTAATTGCGGCAATATTCTTACGGCACCACGATCCATTACCGTTCCCGCACGGAAACTATTTGCAACCGTATCAGCCAAACGTCTGAAAACCGCACGCCGGCTCCGACGCTGTTAAGCATTCCGCACCGCGGCTGGTGGCTGCGATCTCCATAACTGTGAAAACTCTCGCGAAAGCCAACTGAGGAAAATTTTCCGAGGGG
>JAJZCT010000184.1 GCA_021828925.1 Planctomycetota bacterium | reverse complement strand
CGGATTTCTCTGTGCTTTGGGTGTAGGAGTATCCTATGCCAGCGGAATTGCGACTCTGCTGCCGGTAATGAAAATTTTCATCAGCACCGAAGGTGTGCATGGGTGGGCCAATCAATCCGCCGTGCAGCAGCGGCTGCATCTGAAAATTTTGAATTTAAGCACATCCGTGCAGGAAAACGCGCTGGCGGTGGTCATTGCCCAAATCACGCCGCAAACACCGCCGCCATTAAAAATGCTAAAAACGGGGGATCGCATCGTATCCGTTGCGGTACTTAATGCCCAGGGGAAAATAACCCGGGAAAGCCCGCACTGGCAGAGCATGCTGGCGATGCTGGCGTCAAGTCCCGCCGGACAACAGGTCCGCCTGGCAATTAGCTCCAACAATGGCGCAGCTTTGCCGCCTATTCTATTACCCCTGCCCGGGCGGCCCTGGTACATGCGAGATTTCGTCGCCATTGTCGCCGCCATGCCGCAAAGCCCGCTGATGAGCCTGGTTTGGGTCATCGCGGTGTTTATTGTTCTGTGCATTATTGGAAGTGTTTTCCGTTATTATCAGCAGTTCCTCTCCATGACCATTGCGGCGCGGGTGGTCATTAACCTGCGACGAAGAATGTACAACAGAATTGTCCAACTGCCGGCAAGCTATCTGGCAAAAAATGGCACATCGGATCTTACCAGCCGGCTTACGCAGGATACCGGCGCTTTAAGCGATGGCGTATCGACCCTGCTGGGTAAAACTATTCTGGAACCGGCCAAAGCCATTGGCGTGGCCATCCTGGCGCTCTGGATTGACTGGAGATTATGCCTGGGCACCGTGCTGGTTATGCCCATTATCGCCATCATCATCCGCAAGTTTGCCAAGCACATGCGAAAAGCCAGCCGCCGGGGCTTGGAACAATGGTCCGGCATGTTGACAATTATGTCCGAAACTCTGGCTGGATTACGGATTGTCAAAGCCTATTCCGGCGAAGGATATGAACGCCGTCGCTTTACCCAAGCCAACCGCCTGCTTTACAAGCAGCAGAAAAAAATGAGTCACTATTCCGCCATGTCCCGCCCCACGGTGGAGACAGTGGCCATTATTCTCGGCAGTATTCCCATATTAATCGCGGCCAAGTTTGTGTTGCAAAACAGCATCAACAAGGAATCTTTCTTTTTTCTCATGGCTTGTTTTGCCGCCATTTTTGAACCGCTGCGCAAACTGGCTGATGTCAACGCCAAACTCCAGCAGGCCAACGCCGCCGCCACACGAATTTTTGAAATCATTGATTTACCCTCCGAGCCGAATTATTCCCACCAGCTCCGTCACCTGCCCCGGCATTGCCGAAACATTGCATTTGACCGTGTCAACTTCACGTATCCCGGCCATGAACAACAGGTGCTCACGGATATCTCTTTGACCGTCCAATTTGGGCAAACGGCGGCTATTGTCGGCGGTAACGGTTCGGGCAAAACGACATTAATGTCACTGCTTCCCCGACTTTATACGCCCACTTCAGGGAACATTAAGATTGATGACATTGATACATCTGAAGTATCCCTTGCGTCGCTTCGCAAACAAATCGGCCTGGTAACGCAGGAAACATTTCTTTTTGCTGATACCATTTACAACAATATCGCTTATGGGCGGCGGCATGCATCGCGCGATGAGGTCGTGACGGCCAGTATAAAAAGTTTCGCTGATGAATTTATCCGCTCATTTCCTGAAGGCTACGACACGCTGGTCGGCCAGGGAGGTATCCGTCTTTCCGGTGGTCAGCGCCAGCGCATTGCCATCGCCCGGGCCATTCTGCGCGATCCGACCCTACTGATTTTTGATGAAGCCATGAGCCAGATCGACACGGAAAGTGAATTCAAAATCGCCATGGCCTTGAAGGAATTCATGAAAAACCGCACCAGTTTTGTCATTGCCCACCGTTTCAGCACCCTTGTTTCCGCGGATGTTATTATCTGCATGGATGCCGGCAAAATTGTGGGAATGGGCAAGCACCAGGAACTTCTCTCCGCATGTGAAACATATCGGCAACTCTACAGCACCCAATTCCGCGAGGTAGGGTAAGGCTGACATTTTCGCATACCATTTTGCCATGCCATCTGCTATAATTTCCGCCCGGCTGGCGCATGCGATGGATAAAGCTTCGCAAGATGCTGGAAGTACGGAAACAGGGGCCGAATTGAATCTGCCTATGCGCCGCCCGGAATGGAATTCATGAATGCAAAGCCAACACAAGGACTTGAGAATGTCACAATTGCCAACCGCCAAACTAGCCTTGGAAGATGGAACGATATTCTCCGGGTTAGCATTTGGTGCTTCGGTCGCACGCGCCGGTGAGGTTGTTTTTAATACTTCGCTTAGCGGGTATCAGGAAATTTTGACCGATCCATCTTACCGCGGACAAATTGTCACCATGACCTGCCCGCAGATCGGCAATTATGGCATCGCCGATAGCTCGGATGAAGAATCCCCTCGCCCGCAGGTGGAAGGATTTATCATCAAGGAACTCTCAACACTGGTAAGCAATTACCGCGCTGTAGAATCGCTGCATGAATATCTGCTGCGACACAACGTACCGGGCATCGCAGGTATTGATACTCGCGCACTGGTTCGTAAGCTCAGAACACAGGGAGCCTTAAAAGGGGTCATCTGTACCGATCCCGCCCAGATTTCCGATGATGGCGCGCTGGTAGCCCAAGCCAATGCCTGGCCCGGGCTTGTGGGAGTGGATCTGGTGCGGCAGGTCACGCCGGATAAGGTATATCACTGGGCGCAGGATAAAGGGGTCTGGGCACAAAAATCCGATCGTCATGGCTCCGCCGACCACCATGTTGTTGCCATTGATTGCGGTGCCAAACGCAATATTCTCCGCAATCTTGCACAAAGTGGATGCCGCGTAACAGTTGTCCCCGCCACTATCTCCGCGGAAGAAATTTTGGCCCATAAACCCGATGGTGTATTTGTCAGCAACGGCCCCGGCGACCCGGAACCCATTGCCTACGCCCAAGCCACGCTGAAAAAACTTATCGGAAAAAAACCGATCTTTGGTATTTGCCTGGGCCACCAACTCCTGGGGTTGGCGCTGGGTGCCGGCACTTATAAATTAAAATTCGGTCATCGCGGCGGCAATCAACCCGTACAAAATATCGGCACCGGCAAGGTGGAAATAACATCTCAAAATCATGGCTTTGCCGTGGATGTAGAGTCCCTGCGGCAACACGGCGGCGAACCGACGCATATCAATCTCAATGACCAGACACTCGAAGGCTTCCGCATGACATCCGAGCCGGTATTTGCCGTGCAATATCACCCCGAAGCCAGCCCCGGCCCGCATGACGCCACCTACTTATTTGACTGCTTCGTAAAGATGATTCAAACCGGCAAAAGCCCCACCGCCGAAGAAATGAACACCGCACAAAACCACCGCAACGTGGTTGCCATCACTGGGTAAACAAAGCAGCGATGAAAAGGCCCCGGTAACCGGATGCAGCAAGACTTACCGCTTCGGGAAGTGCCATTCGTACCTGTATACATTCCCACTTCCGCGATGCCACGACCGTCACTGGTGTCGGGGCGCTGAGTAGGGCGCGGGGATGATCAGAAGGTCAATGGACCCGTTAGAGGTATTATCGCCGAGGCGATAGCGGAATCCGCGCGGACCGCGCACCTTCCAGAACGCCAGATCAGCCGCGTTGATCAGAGTCGTGTAGTTCAGTAGACGCCATTGGCCGGGCCTGGGTGTCCCGTGAATTACAACGCCGCCGCCGGCGCTTAAGATACAGGTTTGATCAACGGTAATCGAACTATGCGCATGATGAGTGAAAAAGAAATTAAACGTTGCGGTTTTGCCGTTCATATCCAGTCCGGCGGCCAGCGTTAGCTTTCCGACTGACGGAGCAAACATTTTACACTGATGGATCAGCCCGCCGCCGCCGGTGATGGAACTTCCGTCACCGGTGAGCATCACGAGACCATTGACCACACCGCCGCCCGCTATCCCGCCGTGTATACCGGCGGGCTGAAGGCTATTGCGGCGGCTGGGTGTTCCATCGAGCCTGACCGGCCCGGACCCGGTGGCGCCGCCGGCGGCAACCAGCAGCGTCGCACCGCCGGTGATGCAGATGCCGCCCTTCCAGTCGACATTATTGCTTCTGATTTCATCACAACCGCCGGCATTGCTGAACAGAAAACCGTTGAGATCTCCCCTGGGCGTTCCCGGTGCGTCAGCCACCGGGCCGGCAATCGTGACATTGCCGGGAACTTTGCCAAAGTGGCTGTCCCAGACGGCGATCAGGTCATGAAAGCCGCAGCGCACCACCTGGGTTTGACTATCATTAAATGTCACCGGACCGTCAAGGATCACATTTCCCGGGCCGGTATAAATGCTGTTGGTGGCGGCATTCGCCGCGACACCCATGGTACCGAAGAATTCCGCGGGGGCATTGATGGTCAGCGTTTGAACGCTGTTATTACAGATGGGATCACGGCAGGTCTGGAACCGCAGTGTGCCGGGACCGTTGATGACAACAGCCGGCCCATGCGCATCCTGAACCTCAATTCGGGCGACATTGGTGACGATGCGCCCGCCGGCGGCTTCATCGAAAGTGATATTCCCCGTATTCCGCGAGGCGTCGGTGAATATGGCGGCGTCACCGGGCTGCCAGGCGGAGCCGCTGATCCAGTTGGCTCTATTACTCCAGTTTCCGTTGTCACCTGCCCCAGTCCAGACAGTCGCGATGGCATTATTTTCTCCGGCTCCGGTCCGATGGGGCTGAGCGGGAATAAGAAAACTTTCAACATACGCCAAGTTGCCATTGGCGACATCTTTATCAACAGGACCGGTACGCGGCGCGATACCGCTGATTTTCCCGGCGGCGGCCTGGCCATATTGCCAGAAATTCCAGTGCTCAAAAGGAAATATCAGAGGGGAGCCGGTCCGCGGATCAGCGCCGGTGACGTCAGCCATCCACAGATCGCGGTCCGCGACGCTGCGCCGGAGATAGCTGACGGCGTAGTTGGTGTAGGTGTAAATGATGGGTGTTACGCCGGTTGCCCTATACACATCATTGAGAAAATCATTAACCCAGGTCGAGGTTGCGCTACTGCCCTCCACTTCAATATCCAATACGGGCCGCAGATAACCGGCGGTCATATACGCTCCTGCCGTGGAGACGAACAGTCTGGCCTCCGCACGGGCGCCGGCGGCGCCGGGGTCTTTTTCAGGATGGCCAAAATGATAAACGCCAATGAGAATTCCCGCGGCAGCGGCTCCGGCGACATTGGCCGCGAGTTGCGGGTCTGTGTAATCAAGATAATGTCTGCTGCCCTCGGTCGCCTTGGTCCACGCGAATGCCACACCATCCCCGGGGACGCCCTTCCAGCGGATGGTATGCTGGTAGATGGATACATCAATGCCGGCGGCACGCGGCGGAGGTTTGGGCGCCGCAGCGCAAAATTTCAGGGCGGAACACCCTGAAAGCCCCGCCATACAGCATAGCGACACAGCACCAGTCAGAAGAGCACTGAAACGGCGAAACCAAGGCGCTTTAAGCCTGACCGCATTATTTTGTTTATCAACGGTTAAAGACCGCAACACAGGGACCTCCTCGGCCGGAATCCGAACAATTCGCAGGGAAGCGTCCGGCGGCGCCCGCGGGATTTCCCGCGCTCTGGATTCGGGCAAGTACGTGCACCGAACGTGTAATACTGATATAATATGCGAAAGAACCCGTTTGTGCCGCGCATGAACACAGAGTCGAGCCCGGAAGTCGCTGAATCGGAGGTCGTCGATGTCGAGCCAACAGAAGTACTGGTTTCCCGCCAAACGCTACGGTTGGGGCTGGGGTGTACCCAGTACGTGGCAGGGCTGGGCGGTCGTCGCCGCTTTCTTTGTCCTCCTGGCTGGCGGCTCATTTTTCCTGTCGTTTTTCCTGCCGCAGCTAGGGGTCACTTTCATTGTCGGCTATGTCATTGTCTTAAGTCTCCTGCTTGCGGCGGTCTGCTGGCTCAAGGGTGAGCCCCCGCGTTGGCACTGGGGATCCAAGTGAATCCCGCAGCCGCGATGGCGTGAGGCTTTTTGTTTGTGTTGCACAAGCCGGTCTGTTCCGTTAGCCCGGATTATTCAAGACAATCGGGCCGATGGGCGGCGTGGAGTTCATAAGTGGCGTATTTGCAATTATAAGAGTTTAGGCTGGCATAAGACGGCCAAAGGGGCAGGCGAAAGCGTGGAAACGATTCACTAAATCTACAATAAACTGGACGCCGCCGGCCCGATCGGCCCAAAGCTACACGAAAGGGTGACATCCGTCGTTGTCATAACTTCACCTGTTTTTTTGGTCGTCCAATTGCATGCAGTGTATACTCCAATCTCATTTTTTCAGCCATTGCTGCCACCTAGCGGTCCTCCCCCAAGGGGCGACCACGCTCCAGACTCACGGCCAGACGCGAACGCTCGGACTTCTCAACGCCTTGGTTCACCAGCGTGCGCCAATTCTTGACCAAAGACCTCCACAGACGCCCGCTGTTTGCCGGCAATCAGCAGTTCCACAAATGACAAGTAGTCCCCCGGCTCACGAAAAACAGCCATGCGACCGTTGCCGCGATTGAGAACATGATAAATGACGCCGCCTCGTGCAGCCCGTGCCGTTCGAACCATAAACCAAACGGTACCTGTTTGAACCGTCCATGCCAACAACGACGAATGTCACCTTTTCGTGTGCCCAATTTCGTCGGCGTGCGAACTAATAGAAAAAGGGTGCCGGGTACGAATGGCACTTCCCGCCGTTTGCCCCCCCTGTGGGATCACGGGGTTTCAAGGCTTGCGGTTGTTGGTTGTCGCATAGATTGGCAGCCGCAACTGGG
>JAJZCT010000183.1 GCA_021828925.1 Planctomycetota bacterium | reverse complement strand
GCGCCAGAGCCTTTTTTAGTGCCAAAGTGCGAAGGTTGGGCTAACTGCTTCGCGCACGGCGACTCGCTTACTGCCGAGCACCACGGTCGCATGGGCATCCTTTCTTATCGAAACACGTTTAGATGGTAAGTCATTGTGAATAGGCATTGTGAATAGAATTTCAAGAACCATCAGGGCCAAACCATCAGGGCAGCGCTAATTTAGCCTACTCCCCCTGGGGCCGCCTGGCTCCGGACTTCCGTTAGTCCTTTCCGGCATCCCGGCATCACTGAATCCGCAGTGATTGGAGCCATGCAGCAGACCGGTTGCTCGTTGCCGCCGGTGGAGATTTGTCGGTGTGCCGAACTGCCGCCGCAACGTGCGTCACGGGAGCTTAATGCTGCGGCAATCGAATAGGCCTCCGCGCTATGTGCGTGTTATTCTCCAACAAGCGTGTGCGACTCAATATTCCAGCCGCTCATCTCTACCTCGGGATCTCTGCCGTCAAGATCGTCCTCGTCAAATTCAAGCGTAACGGTTTTTGACTCCCCCGGCATGAGCGAAAAATAATTATCGCTGATAAAGGCCGGAAGAATGCGGCTCGTTGGACCAGTCAGCTTGTGCTTGCGCGGGGTAAGCTTAATGGCTACGGCGGGGGTTTTGGTGTTGTTGTGGAGAGTTGCGGTGGCCTTGAACATCTTTGCCTGCTTATGTAGGGTAACCTGCCCCGCAGGCCGAGTTTCAGGCATGGAGTTCATACCGCGCAGATCACCACCGTGTTGCGATTGCCAATAGAAATTATCTCCCAGCAATTGCCCATTGTCGTTGTGGATGGTAAGGCGAACAAAATAAGCGACTGAAAGCTGTTCTGGTAGCTTATGCATAAAGCCATGGGTTTTGGCATTGGCGGCGGCATTGACCACATGGTGGGTTTGACCGGCCAGCGTGCCATCAAGGTTGTATACCTTCGCGGCCACTGTGATACCGTGGAGGGGTGTTATTGCGTTATTAATAACATCCACACTGCCATCCACCGGAGAGAGCTGGACATGAACCGGTTCACTGCCTTTTTTTGCACCATATAACGAGGCATGCGCTTCAAAGTCGTGGGCGTAAAGTTGCCAGACGGTGCTATGCTGTGCCGGGTGGCTCATCCACAGGATCACGCCGCTGGCGTTATGCCAGAGTTTGCTCATGTAGCCTTCAAATATCCCGCGATACACTTCATAATTAAGCATCTGGGCGCGCTTCACAAAATCTTCGATATTGCCGGTAGCGCCGAACCTCCGGTGCATTGCGGCCTCATAAGTGGTGATATTCATGGCGCCGTCGATGCAATAATCATGGTAAGCCCATGTGTTATTGTGATTCGGCCAGAGTTTATCCTCTGGCATCATGGTTTTCAGGCTGTCGAGCGTTGGCACGGAAACGCTGCCGATTTCAGTCTTAAAGCCATTATAAAAGGGCTTGTAGTAGTTGATGGGCTCTTGGAAGAAATAAGGGCCGCCGCTTTGCACCCCAGCAAAAGAGGAACCGGGCTGGTAATAACGGGTGCCGTCCAGTGCCGATGCCATTTTATTGAGTGCTGTGTTGATCATTGCCGGCGGCGGACCTTCATTACGGCCACACCATATCACGATGCAGGCGTGATTGCGGTATCGCTTAAAAGTGTCTTCCGCGTTGGCTACCAACAGCGATGGATCATCCGGATCCGGGCCATCAGCCGGATTCGCCATCCAGAATTCCGTCCATACCAGAATGCCGTATTTATCACATAAAGCAAAAAATTCTTCGGAGTTACTTTCACCGGTCCAATTGCGGATAATTGTGAGATGTGCCAAGTGGTGCATACGGATCCACGCTTCCATGGACTTGTAAGGAATCCGTTTCATGGCTTCGTCAAGGCCCCAGTCCCCGCCACGACACATGATCTTATGGCCGTTGCATTTGATGATCAACTCAGGCCGCTTTTCATACTCGAACTGCCGCACGCCGAACTGTGTTGCCGACGTGTCACTCTCAATGCCGTCAACTTCAAATGACAGTTCGAGCGTATAGAGGTGCTGCTCTCCATAACCATTGGGCCACCAGAGGCGGGGATTTTTCATGCGCAGTTGCGGGTAATGTTTAACATCAAATGACACCGTACGGGTTTCACCGCTGCCCAGTGTAATATTTTTCGTGAAAGCAATATCGCCAATTTTACCCGTCAACACACCCTGGACCCTTCCCGGACTGGCATTAAAAAGTTCCGTGGCAACGTCAATCGTCGCCGAGGATGTATCCGGCAGCGGAAGAACGGTTTTAACGTGCGCATTACGCAGGGTTACTGGCCCGGTTGCGGTCAGAAATACATGATTCCAAATCCCAGTGCAGCGGTCGCGAATGCCGGGGATCCAATCCCAGCCTATCGTGCAGAAAAAGTTCGGACCATCGCGCGCGGGCTGTCCTCCATTGAGGCCGGCACCGGTTTTCCATGATTGTTCATCGGGCAGGCCCGGATGTGGAACCGGATTGACCTTGACCGCAATCACATTTTTTCCGCCAGCGCTCATGGCCTCGGTAATATCAAAGATGCCGCGGATAAAGGCCCCTTGAATAGCACCGATGCGTTTACCATTCAACCATACCTCGGCGGTATAGTTAATACCGTCAAAATTCAGCCATACCCGTTTGTTATCATAATATTTCGGCAAGGTGAAGGTTTTGCGGTACCACCATGAATATTTGTTGAGCGCCTCAGGAATCCGCAGATTGTTTAAACCAAATAGCGGGTCTGGAAACACTCCCTGATCCGTCAACGTGGTCAGGACCGTACCCGGAACCGTGGCGGCATACCAGGCGCGGCTGTTAAAATCAGCCTGGGATATCTCCAGTCCCGAGGCATTGGTTCCGCCGGGGCCAATCATTTCCATCTCCCAGCCGCCCACGAGGTGGCCGTCCTCACGTGGCGGCAGCACAGGGGACGCAGATTTCCGCGCTGGCCGAGGCGCAGTCCATCCACTGGGTGCTGGGCGGGCTGCCCTGCATTGCCCGAAGACTTCAAGAGCACACACCGCCACACCGTATTGATCATACGATCGTCTCGTGCACGTCATACGAACATATTGTGCCGTCTGCGGTTCGAGGGTCAGATGCAGTTCCCCGCCCACGCCATTTTTCGTGTGAAAAACAGTCTTCCATTGTTTTCCATCTACGGAAATATCAACATTGCAGGCCACCGCATAACTTCCCAGCACATCATGAGCCGGTGTCCATCGCGTGGGGTGAGGGGGCACGTCGCCGGCTTCATGCGGAAAGAGAATGTGAATGCGATTTACCATGCAAAGCGCCTGCAAATCTACTTCAATCCAAGAGGGATCACGCGGAGCGCTGGTCCACCAGCTAAAGCGTGTGCCGTCCACCGCGCATTGCCCCGGCGTGGGCGCATAAGCTGTGGATGACACCCGCACCGGGCGTCCAAACGCCAAATCCTGCGATATTTCCGGCTCTTCACCCGCTGGGGTGGCCGCGTGGGTATTTTGTGCCTCCACGGTGAGTGCCACAGCGGTGGCGGCACTGGTTAATTTAAGAAAATCCCGTCGGTCCATAAGCATATTCCTTAATCATAAATACTCCTAGCGTGTGTCAAATGGATGTCGATTTGTCAGAAATACTACACCTCGGCTCGGCATGAAAATATTAACTTTGTGTGCGGGACTGACATTGTGCAGTATTTTCGCAGCGACCGGCAACCCCTGAGCGTTGACGGGACGATCATGGCGAAAGTAACTGTATTCCGTCAAGGTCCTGGCGTGCGCGTCAGGGGGAACGCAAACCGTAATGTTCCTCGATTTCTTAACATCATTGACCAGCACGACGCTGATAATTAAGCGATCATCCACAATTCGGGTGCCTACCAATGTCCGGAATCGCCTCGTGCCCGCAGGTTCGGTGGAATCAACGATTCGGGTACCCGCAGGAAACATGCGGGACATCAGCGACCATGTATAAAACCAAGGGCGGATATCAAAATCAGCCGGGTCTCCCATGGCCGCTCCCTGCGAATTCCAAAAGCCCCAGATTTTAAGCGTCAATTTGCTTGGCGGCTGCGTCATTGGCTTACCATTGACCACATGCATGGCATCATCCAGGTCCCATGCGGATATACCATCCCAGCCGGCGCGAAAGACCTGCGTGGCATAATCCGCCATGAGCACCCCGTAGCCGAAGGTCTTGACGCGTGGCTGTTGATCTCCATTTGTCTTTCCGTTGAGAAGTCCGGCCTCGGCAACTAGGAAGGGCAGTTTGGCGGCACGGGCCTGGACTGAGACTACCAATCGCTTTTCTCGAGCTAAGACAGACCGGATGCTGCCGCCGGATACCTCTTTGTCGTATGGATACCAGTGAATATCGAAGGCACCGACTATCCCCGATGCTCGCCGTGCAATTGCTTGAAGCAACGGCCAATTATAACTCCGGCGTTTGTTTGCCGTAGCACCCCAATCGGGATCCCCATACGTGTCCGGTCCAATGACCCGCACGGAATTCCCCATACTGGCCTGTGTGAAAGCCGCTTGCAGGCCACTGGCCAGGCGGGTCCATGTGCTGATGGGAAGATTTTGCGGCTCATTGACAAAATTGTAGTAGTGTATCACGTTGCCATACTGCGCGTTGAGGCTCTTTACATATTGCGCCGTCGTACTGGCCCAAGACGTAATGGCACTTGCCGAGGGAGGGGAAGTACCGCTGAGAGGGCTGGGAGTCCATGTGCCCAAGATAACTTGGCTATCGTGCTGCTGCGCCCAGGCCAGGATTCGAGCGTCGGTCGAGTCGCCGCCGCCGATATCACGAATGAAACTTGGATCCATGAAATCGAGCCGCTGGATGATAGTGTTCCAATCTTGTGGCGACGGGGAGTAATAGTCGTAAGGATCCCATTGGACTCCCATGCCCAAGATTTTTTTCTGCAGGGTATTGTGAAAAGCAATGGTTACGACGACGTTGGATTGTCGGCTCTTTCCCCAAGAAAATTGAGGAAACTCTCCGGCGGCCAAAACCGCGACCAGCAACGCTGCAGATAATATGCCCGCTTTAGAAAGCCATTGTTGCCTATAAGCCATGTTTGCTATCTCCTAATGGATCGACGTCTTTAGATCGATTGAAAAGCCATTGAGCTAAAGCATTTCTGAAGAAAAGCCAATCGCCATAAACTCCAATCCCGGCCTTTTCAGCATTCAGCCGCCGCCGGTGCATACCGGCCAACCGCACCTGAAACACAGATACTACCGGATTTGAAACAACGCTTTCTTGCATAGACAACACTATTTTCTGAAGTCTATCTGAAGTCTATCTTGCGGTGGTCGTCCCGGGCGCTTAAACTGACACTGATGGCAGACCTTAAGAACATGCGTAACCAGCCTCTTCCGGCAGGGCTCGCTGTTCAGCGCCGCAGGCATGTTCTGTTGGCGTTGGGATGGTATTCAGAAGGCCTTCATTCCGGAGTAGCCAAATTTGCCAGGGAAGCGAATTGGGCCTTGGACGCGTCGCTTCTTCATTCCTTTAAGCCATCGCACCACTGGTATGGCCACGGAATCATCTGGGTAGCCGGAGTGAATTCGGTGTTGGATCGTTTTATCCAACGATGGCGAAAGCCCGTGGTCAATATCGGCTACACGGCCACCGCTGGCATTCCACGTGTCGCATCAGACCCTGAGGCGGTTATGCGCATGGTTTGGGAACATTTTCAATCACACGGGTTTCGACGGTTCGCGTTTTATCTTCATCAGCACCGTCCGGGACCTTTGGCGAAGATGAACGCCCTCAGACGGATGGTGGAACGCGAGTCCGGGGATTTTTATCTCATCGACCTGCCGACCGCCCAAAAGAAAGGGGAGGCATACGCACGCGGGGCACCATACCGATGGCTGGCTAAGACGATTCAGAAACTTCCGTTTCCCCTGGCCATCACTGCGGAAACCGATGATCCTGCAATCCAGATTGTCCACGCCTGCTTAGAGGCTGGAATCCGAATACCCGAACAGGTGGCGGTGTTGGGGGTTAACGACGACCTATTGCGTTGTCCATTGGCATCGATTCCGTTATCCAGTGTAGATGATAACATGGAAGGCATCGGTTACCGCGCCGCTGCGATCCTCGACGGTCTTATGTCAGGTCGCCGGGATATAGCTCCGTTGACGCTTGTCGCGCCGCGCGGCCTGACATCAAGGCAAAGCACAGATGCCTTGGCGGTTGAAAACGAACCAGTGGCCTTTGCGTTGCAACTCATCCGTAAACATTTCCGTGAAGATATCACCGCCGAGGACCTCGCCGTGAAAGTGCCGCTCTCTCAACGCCAACTGCATACGGATTTCAGCCGTATCGTAGGGCGCAGTCTGGCTGAAGAACTTGCCTTCCAGAGGATCGTTTACGCGGCAAGACTTCTCGCTGAAACGGATATGAAAGTGCCCACAATTGCCAGGCACTGTGGTCTGCATGACGCCAACCGCCTTTGCCGGACATTCAAGAAGATGATGCGATGCACTCCAAGCGAATTCCGGCACAGAATGGCCGTCTCGTAGTCCGACCATGTCGTCCTATTTTCCGCGGTTGATCGCTTATTCTTAGTTGTTTCCCACCCTAACGCTGAATCGCCGGATAATGATACCGGAACCCGCAAGCAGAAGCAGACTCAACGTGCTACTTTCTGGGACAGGTTGATTGGTTAGAAACATAACGCCGTTTGATGGCATGAAGATCGGTAACCCCTGGGCGAGATTAACTTGGGAATGGGCGCGAAATAACTTCCCGATTTAGGTGGGTACGGGAGCGGTCCGGTAATTCCATTGCGGCAGGAACTCGTCGAATCGTATTTTCATATTACGTTTGAAGTCGTCAGTGCATTCGC
>JAJZCT010000182.1 GCA_021828925.1 Planctomycetota bacterium | reverse complement strand
CATACGATATTGTCTTTGCCCGGCAATCTCGAATCATCCGAGCACTCCACGAATCCTGGGCGTTGATAATCGCATAGGCTTGCGGGGCCAGAGATTCAAAAAGCCGCGCTTTGGCGTCCGCATAGCTTTCCATGGTGCCGTGATAATCCAAATGATCGCCCGTGAGATTGCTGAACATCGCCACTTGCACATCCAAGCCGGCGAGTCGATTTTGCGCTAACGCATGGCTACTGGCTTCCAGCGCCACCGCCTGCACGCCATGATCACGCATGCGCGCTAAAATTGCGGCCAGTTCCACGGGGCCGGGCGTGGTCATCGGGCTTTCCACCACGGTTTTGCCGTCATCCAGTTGCACGGTACCAATTAAGCCGCAGCGGATGGACGCCTTTTGCATGATGCTGCGGATAAGATATGTCGTTGTCGTTTTGCCGTTGGTTCCGGTTATGGCCATGACTTTCATATCACGCGCCGGAAAGTTGTAAATCGCCTGCGCCAAACCTCCCAGCGACTGACCTGGTGAATCGCAGGCGACGATCGCCACATTATCCTGCGGCGGCACGCTCTGCGGCTGATCCGTGACAATCGCCACGGCCCCACGCGCAATAGCGTCTGCGATAAATCCCTGGCCGTTATTTTTACTGCCGGTCCTGGCGACAAATAAATCTCCTCTCTGTACCGTTCGCGAATCTTCCACGACACGGAAAATCTCCGGATCAGCGGCGGCAGGATCGCTTGGAACTCTCCGCAACGCAATAGATGTAATTTGCATGAGGTTACTAAGTTTCATCATCAGTGGCTCAATCCTTTGAGTCGCTTTAACAGGGATTCTTTACCCCACCATGGATCAGTTTTTGGCCCCTGATCCGGCGGCACCTGCAAGTACTGCAAGGACTTGGTCAGAATTTTAGAACACGCCGGCCCGGCGACCGTACCGCCGAAATGCCCCAGATGCGGATCAGGCTCATGCACACATACCACGCAAATCAGCCGCGGATTGGGCCGCGGGCCGCCGGCAATAAAGGTGGCGTTGTATTGATGGGCGTGATAACCATCCTGCCCGGCGATGGCGAGGTTGGCCGTGCCGGTTTTTCCAAACAACCGATACAGCGGTGAAATGGCATATTGCCCGGTGCCCTTCACCATCACCTGTTCCATGGCCCGGCGAACGAGTTTTTCGGTGTGGCGTGGGACAATTTTTTTCCAGGGCTGCGGCCCCGCGATTTGCGACCAGGTTTCCAGCTTGCCGCGACTGACTTCCACAGCTTTAACAATCTGCGGCGTGGGCAACCACCCGCCGTTGGCGATGGCGCACAGGCCGCGTGCCAGTTGTAAGGGCGTCACGGCAATGCCATAACCGAATGACACGCTGGTCTCCATACCTTTGGTCCATTGCGATTCCGGCCGGACCATTCCGGGGGATTCGCCGGGCAGAATGCACCCGGTCATTTGCCCGAATCCAAAAGAATGGATCGCCTGATATTCCATGGGAATACCCATTTTCCAGCCGATCTGCGTCATTCCAATGTTACTGGAGTAAACGAGAATGTTTTCCACCGTCAGGCTCGGCCAGCCGCCTACATCTTCAATCAACCGCCCGGTGGGATCACGATAGCGGCCGTTGTACGTGGGAAAAACAGTGTTGAGCGTCACTACGTGATTCTTGAGCGCCCATGAAAGATTGTACGGCTTAAAGACGGACCCCGGTTCATAAGGATCAGTCACCGCTCGATTGCGCCAGAAATTCGAAGGCGTTTTCTCGTAGTCATTAGGATTCAGTTCCGGGTAATTGGCCATCGCCAAAATATCGCCGTTCCACGGATTCATCACAATGGCTACAGCGCTGCGGGGCTTGAATTGTTTGCCGGCTTCATCAAGTTCATGCTGCGCGATTTGCTGAATCGTGGTATCCAATGTCAGCCACACACGCATGCCGTCACTGGGCAGACGGTATCCTTTTTTCTTGATCCATAACGCCCGAGCGGCGGCATCTTTCACATACACCGCCTGCCCGCTGCGGCCCACCAGCAGAGAATTCAATTGTTCTTCCAAGCCATTGAGGCCGGTTTCGGAATTGGCAAAACCGATGACCTGCCCCGCAAAATCTCCCAGGGGATACACGCGACGGGTAGAGAGTATAAAACCGATTCCGTCCAGCGCATGGAAAAATTCCTGCGCCAAAACCGGATGATGATCGCGAAGCGCAATGCGCGATTGCGCGATCAAAGAACGTTTGACCGTTTCAAAATGATGGTAAAAGGCATAATCGGCTCCGCGTTTCAGCCAGACAAACCGCCGCAGTTTACCGTTGGTGTAGTACAGCCGGCTTTTAAGCCACGGGAGAAAATCCGCGGAATTTTCGTTCAGCACCCGGGCCATCGCCTGCGCCATGATATTGCGCGATGCGATAAGTTGCGCACCGGATAAAGCGTTAAGTACACCCTTGGGATCAAAAATATATCCCGGATCGGCAAACATGTTATAAACCCGAACACTGCCGGCAATGAGGGTGGAATCCGCGGTGTAAATGGAAGCGCGACGCGCCATGAGTGTCACGCGAACATCATGTTGCGAGTGCAGGCTGCCGGCATCGGCCCGGGTCACATGGGTTTGAATCCACATTACCCGGGCGGCCAGACCGATTAACAGCACCGCGGAAAACAACAGCACGACTGTGGAAAGCCGATCGGCTCTCCGCAATGCGTTCACTTGATTGTTGCCCTGTTCCGCCATGGTATTCTTGCCTGTCGTTGTACTGCCTGTAACGATTTTCCTGTCCGCCATACAAAGCCTGTGTCTTTTCCGCTACCTGCGCCTTTTCCCGGAGTTTTTCCGAGTAATCGCCGGGTTGCGACGGCCACTACTCGGAAAGGCTCCTGGCAACTCACTGCGGAGACTTAAAGACCGGCGTCGCATAGACCATCACGCCGCTGGATGGAGCAGCGGGTTGCGTTGCAGCCGCCTGATCCCGCAGGGCCGCCAGTCGAGCGGACAGCGCCTGCGGATTGGTATCGGCGGCAATTTTTGTCTGTTGATCCCAAAGGATCTGTTTATGTCGCGCTATCTGCGCGGAAATTCGCGCGGATTGACTCGTCAAATCTAAACGCATCTGCCGAATTCCAAACAGCAGTCCCGCTGTGATAAAAAAAGCGATTAAACAGGTAAGAATCTTGAACATGTCCGAGCTGCCATCCTTGGCCGTTGAGGTGGATTAAATCCATCACCCAAATTTTACGCACACAACTGCCCCGCGGGGCAACAACATCAGAAAGGGATTATAACCCAGCGGGCATCCGGAGGGAAAGCGGGGAATAAGCGCCGGGCACAATGGGTGCCGCAACATTTCCCGGCAACATGGCCGCGCGTGGAAACTTCATCTAGGAGCCTGTCCGAGTAATGGCCGGGATTGCGATTACTCGGACAGGCTCCTAGCCGTCGGCTCCGCCAGTGGCGGGGCACATCATAAAACCACCACCACGCCGCGCGAATGGCACCTACCCTCTTGGGGTGATATTTGAAGTATCGGCACGCGGCAATAAAGCTGGCCCGCTTACTCCTGAGGCACCGCAGCCTCGTCCGGCTGAGAACCTTGTGGCTCCCCTCGGAGTTCCAGAATCTTCACGCGCACCGCCTGCGCGGATTGCCGAATTTCCTGCATCACCTTGCGAACCCGAGTGCCGGCATTTTTATTGCCGCCTTCCGCTTTGGCAATATCTTCAGCCACATGTTCAATCAACTGCTTGAGTGTCTCGTATTCCTGCATAGGATCGCGCTCCTTCACGATGAAGCTGACGCCTCGCCCCGGCAGATTACGTCTAAAGCCAGATGACAAAAACGGGCGTCTTATAAGACTATCGGATGTATACGCCCAATAATATCAGTGAAAACCAAAAAATTTAGCAGTTATTCGTATATAGGCACATTTACCCAAGTATCATTTGCATGGTTTGGGCCATATCTGGTGGTCGTACACCCGTGCGTAAGCATTCGGTCCGTCCGGCGAGTGCACGTGCCCCCCTCGACATATTTCCGCAACGCCAGACCTTAAAAATACCGCGGATTTCCCGGATCATCCGGATAACCCCCCCCGTCCTATCCCGCTGAGGAAGGTATTTTCTTGCGCCGAAAACCCCTCTTTCATGTGAGCCGTATTTGCTCCACGAAAGCACCCGCTCTAATCCGCCCGCAGGATGCGCTGAAATGTCTCGGCGACAGCCACTCTTATGTTCCAGCCGAATTTGCTCTCCTGTTCAACTCTCTAAATTCTGCTCCAATCGGTCCTGAGAGTAGAGAGTAGACCGCAGGAGTTATTCATGTCTCGACGACAGCCTCTCTTATGCCCCAGCCGAATTTGCTCTCCTGCTCAACTCTCTAAATTCTCTGCTCTAATCGGGCCGCCGCCCGATTCGCCGCCCGATTAGACTTGAGGTTCCGGCAAGTTTATGGCAAGATAATAAAACAACGCCCGGGTGGCGAAATTGGCAGACGCGCCAGCTTGAGGTGCTGGTGGGCGCAAGCTCTTGCAGGTTCGAATCCTGTCCCGGGCATAAATTTGATTAACCGCTGACTCTTTTTAATTAACAAATTCCGCTATAATACCTTCGGGTATTGGCTGAACGGACGAATTCCGCCTTACGGGCGGCCTGATGGACGGTAGATGTAATGAGGTTAGATTCTTCCCAACACATGCGACTGGAACAGCGAATGAAGCTGGCGCCGCGCATGATTCAGTCCATGGAAATCCTGCAATTGGCCACCATGGCTCTGGAAGAACGCATCGATCAGGAACTCTCGGCTAACCCGGTATTGGAGCGCGAGGAATCGTCTTTTGAGCAAGGCCCGGATTTAATGACGCCCGTTGCGGGGATGCCGCCGGAAGCTGTTACGCCGGTTCCATCGGATACCACTTCTCCCAGCAGCCCGGCGGAGGGGACCCAAAATCAGCGCGACTTCGATGATTATATTCCCGGTCCAAGAGTTTCCTCGGCCAAGAACGGCGACCGCGACCCTAAAATGGAAGCGATGGCCAATACCGCGGCGCGCGGTGCTTCCCTGCAGGAAGAACTGCATCAGCAATGGGCAATGATTGATGATATTGACCCCGCTATTCGGCAGGGTGGCTCGGTACTTATTGACTGGGTTAATGAAGACGGATACATACGCGACAGCTTTGATACGATTTGTCGGGAACTGCCCCCCGGCGTGCGGCGCGAGGATCTGGAAAATGCGTTGCCGATTCTCCAGCAACGCATGGAACCCGCCGGTGTCTGTGCCAGAGATCTCAAAGAATCCCTGCTGCTGCAAATTGACGCCATCAGCCGCGATCAGGGACTGGATCTTTCCGCGGCTCGCACACTGATAAGCCGCTATCTGGAAGATCTGGAACTTAATCGGTTGCCGCAGATTGCCGCCAAAAGCGGTTGGACGCTCGAGCAGATAAACGAGGCAAAATCATTCATGGCCCGGCACCTTCACCCGCGTCCTGGAAGGCTGCTGGTGGATCGGCAGGTTCCCATTGTTGCACCGGATGCCGTGATTGAACTCGATGATGAAACCGGGGAATACCGTATCCGTCTGACCGATGATCGGCTGCCAAGATTATGTATTAATTCCATGTATAGCCGCATGGCCCGCGCCCGATCGGTGGATAGCACAACGCGACAATTCATCTCCAACAACATTCGCAATGGCCGCTGGCTCATCGAAGCCATTGAACAGCGCCGCAACACATTGCTGCGCGTTTTGCGCGTGGTGGTCGATGCGCAAAAAGAATTCATCGATATGGGGCCGGAATATCTCAAGCCGCTGCCGATGACCTCGGTAGCGGATCAGTTGGGCATTCACGTTGCAACGGTCAGCCGGGCGGTGGCGGAAAAATATGTGCAGACGCCGCGCGGCATATTTCCTCTGCGTGCTTTTTTTAGCGGCGGCATGGAAAATTCCGCCGGTGAATCCGTCAGCTTCGATGCCATTAAAGCAAAACTCATGGAAGTCATTGCCGAAGAAGACAGGCTCAATCCGCTCAACGATGATGAGATTGTTGAGAAACTCAAAGCCAAGGGCCTGACGCTGGCCCGGCGCACCGTGGCAAAATACCGTAAAATATGCAAGATCGCCCCGGCCCGTCAACGGCGACAATTCGGGGCGTAATAATAGAGTAATCCTTCTCTCCATCGGCTCTGTCCACTATTTTCATCCAGAATTTTCTTGACGGGTGCCATCATCATGGGCTACCGTTGATTTTCATGAATCGACGAAACACTGGAATCACCCGGCTGGAATTAATCGTAGCGCTCGTGCTGGCGGGCTTGACTGCTTGTCTGCTTCCGAGTCTTTCTAACCCCAGGGGCCTCACTAATCAGGCAGTTTGTTCTGCCAACATTCGCGGTATTATCCAGTCTATGAGCATTTATGCTCAGAGCAGTCAGGGGCAGTTTCCGTGCACCCCCGGCCCCCGAAACGATATTTATAGCAATGCGCCCCAGGCTCCGATGAATTTGCCGGAGGCGTGCACATCCAAAGCGGTTACTTCGGCGTGGTTTGGTAATGGAAATCCGCCGCACGGCAGTGATTGCGGCGATCCGCTGGCCTGCATGTGGCTGTTGGTACTGGACGGCCAAGACACACCGAAAAGTTTTATCTGTCCATCGGATCCCATCGCGACTACCCCGTCACTGGAATATCAGACCGGCGGCACCGAGACCAATCCGCTGGTTCAACCAAACTTTGGCGTGCTGAAATACGGCCACCGGCCGGAATCAAACGGCAATGGTGAAAGCTATTCTTTTGCATATCCGTGGCGGCCGACCTCGGCAGGAAAGATTGCACGTGTTGGCAATTGGTGGACGGATCATGATGGCTCATACCTTGCATTA
>JAJZCT010000181.1 GCA_021828925.1 Planctomycetota bacterium | reverse complement strand
TATGGAAAATAATCGCCGCGTGCTCTGTCACAGTAAGAAATCAGGGTATGTAGCGAGGTCGTGCGGCAGGGGGAGGTGTGGTCTGACGGGGTCCCGACGCTAAATGGTCAATTCCAGATTCCAAATTCACTGAAGCGCTTTTTCACCACTGCGGTATGGGAGGCGACGATCAGTGAACAATGAATAATGAATAATGAACAAAAAACAGGATCGCCAAAGGTATTGATCCATGATCATTGCTCATTGATCATTGAAATCGCCTCCGCTGCCTCCTTGTGAATTAACATTTTCAAAATTCCAAGTTCAGGATTCCGCCAATAATGTTCTGTGGGCCGGTATCCGTGCGATAATCTGAATTGACAATTCTACCATGTCATACCATGGCGAGGGGAGGGGGAATCATGTAGAATGACAATGATATGAAACCGCCGAAATACACAAGAACGGCCAAGCATAGAGCCATCGGTCATGCTCCGACGGGCATTCATATCGCTGCGGTCAGTGCTCAAGTTCGTTATGTGGGCAGTCTGTATCATAAGGACGTGCCGAGCTTTGCCGGCACTCCACCGCGGCCGCGACCGGATGCGAATATCTGTCCCAGGGCCTTAGCGCGTCAACAGCCCACAATTCAAAAATGGTTGACTGATGCGCTGGCAAAAGGACACTTCAGCAGTTTATGGGAGAACGGCTTTCCGCGTTATGTATGGCACCGAGATGCGGGAGTTGTTTTCGAAGCCCGTCATATCGCCCAAGGACAGTACAAAGGTTACCCGTTGGACTCCGACGAACAAGTGCGGGGGTTGCCGTGAGTGAATTCGATCTTCAGTATACGTGGCTGGATTTTGGGTGTAATGATGCGCCGGAAATTAATGGAACATTTGCGGACTTTACTTTAACCGGCGGTAACGAGATTATCACCAAGGTTCTGGACAAACGTGCCCGCACCACGCGCGATTTTATCCGAGTGCCGCTGTACCCGTTGGCGGAATGGCTGACTACGAATTGGTGGTGCCTGTTTAACGAAGTACACACGCCTGGCAAAACAGCTACAGTTGACGGTGTAGATACGCGTCATTGCTTATACTCCGCGCAGGAAGGGTTTCCTCTTCCCAGACTGCGCATTTATCCCGAAGGCGATAAACTGAATTTGACGTGGGCTTCATTCCAAAGCGAGCACCAGAATATTGAGTTCATAAGCACAGGTGAGCAGCGGGTTGCGACGGAGTTATTTCGCGCCAAAGCGGCTGAGCTTATCGAGGCCGTTTTGGACCGGTTGGAATCGTTAAAAATTTCCGCCGGCACTCTGACAAAAAACTGGGAGGCCATAATAAATGCGGACTGGGAAGAAGCCGAATTCTGCCGCGCGGCGGCGTGGCTCGGGCTGGATGCCTACGCGCTTCCCGCCGATGCCGCTGAAACAATTATGAATATATGGACGGCAATTCCTGAAGGACTTCGTGCAGATGCGTTTTGTGCATCAACAATCGAACGGCTGCCGGACGTCGAGCGATGGCTTGCAAGCGGCTTGGACGCCCTTGGAACTTCCATCCTGGATCAACATTCGTTCAAAGGTTTATATGAGGTGCCACAGGTCCCGCAGGCCGCTACGCCTTGGGAGCAAGGGTACGCCTTGGCACGACACGCACGCGCGCAGCTAAATCTGGATGGGCAAGGCGCTCCGGATGTGTTTCAATTCACTTCTCCAGTCGCCACTCCCGCCGGACCCACACCTATGCCGAGCATAGACGGCCTTGTCGGGCTGGACCAACGGATAATCCGGTGTTTTGCCTTCAAAAGGCGACCAGAATCTTTCCGATTTTTGATTGCACGCTCGTTGATGAGTCTGTTTTATGGCGGGGACCGCTCACTTTATCTTCTTACCTCGGCCATAACAGAACGTCAGCAGAAGGAACGGTCCTTCGCTGCCGAGTTTTTAATTCCCGCCCATGTAATCGGGTCGCGAATCACATCCAATGAAGTCACGGCTGAGGAAATTTCCGACATTGCCGCGGATTTTGAAGTCTCGCCCTTTGTCGTGAAATACCAGATCACCAATCACCGCATTGCACACGTGGCCGAGACATGAGCGCTGATACAACCCCGCCTTATTATTTCAGTATTGACACTGAAATAACTGGCAATCCCCGCGTTATGTCGACGGTGGCAGGTAGTGCTTGGCTATAGCGTTGAATTGTGAGACTTGGTTTTCGCTCCAGGCTCTGTCGCGGGCTAATTCTGTGGCCATGATTTGTGCGACATGGGGTGCCGCTGCGATCGCGGCGCGTGCGTCCAGAAACAGCAAGCGCGTTCGGCGGGCTAATATGTCGTCAATCGTGCGGACCATTTCATGGCGGACGAAATAGACGATTTTCTGGGCGGTAATTGCGCATGGCCTGGTTGCAAGATCGCCATTCATCAGGCTCATCGGGGCATTCGTGAGCTTGGCGCGTGCAGCGGCTGTTGCGCCGGAATTTGGAGAACCGCATATTTTCAAGGTTCGTGTGATACATTCACGCACGGGCAAACCGCCGATGCCGCCGGCATGATCCACCGCATCTTCCGCCATGCGCCGATACGTTGTCCATTTCCCGCCGGCAATGGTCAATAGCCCGCTGGTGCTGATCTCAATGGTATAATCACGGGACAACGTCGCGGTATGGGTGTTCCGCGGTGCTTTAACCAGCGGGCGAATTCCCGCGAACATGCTGACAATGTCACTACGTTTTGGTGGGCGGGCCAGATATTGCCCGGCGGTATCAAGAATAAAATCAATTTCCGCATCCTGCGGCACCGGTTCCAATGCCACGCTTTCCAGAGCGGTATCGGTTGTGCCCAACAGTGTCCGATTGTGCCATGGGATTGCAAACAAAACGCGCCCATCGCCGGTATGCGGCACCATGATGGCGGTGTTTCCGGAAAGAAATGTTCTTTCCAGCACCAGATGTACACCCTGGCTTGGCGCAATAATGCTCGGCACCGCCGGGTCATCCATTTGCCGCAACTGGTCGCTGAAGGCCCCGGTTGCGTTGATCATACATCGTGCCGCAATCGTGTAGGACTGCCCGGTTTCGCTATCTGTAAACCGCAGCGCGTGCAGAGGTCCCGTGGCATGACGCAGCAGGTGTGTCACGGGGGCATAATTCAAAAGCGCTGCGCCAAGCCGCGTTGCGGTCGCGGACAAGTCTATCAGCAGCCGCGCATCATCAAATTGCCCGTCATGATACAGCACGCCGCCGCGCAGGGCGTCGGTTTTCAGCGTGGGAATATACCGCAGCACTTCCTCGCGGCTTAAATGGCGGGATTTTCCAAATCCATATTTCCCGGCCAGCAGGTCATAGCCTTTTAATCCAATGCCGTAAAACGGTGCTTCCCACCATTGATAATTCGGCACCACAAAAGCCAGATCATGCACCAGGTGCGGAGCGTTATTTCTAAGAATTCCGCGTTCATGCAAGGCTTCTGTGACCAGAGCAATATTGCCCTGCTGTAAATAGCGCACGCCCCCATGCGCCAGTTTGGTGGATCGGCTGCTGGTGGCTTTGCCAAAATCGCTTTGTTCCAGCAGACAAACCGCATATCCGCGTGCAGCCGCATCAACCGCGATGCCTACGCCCGTAGCGCCGCCGCCAATGACCGCGATGTCCCATGGTTCCCGCCGGTCGATAATTCGCTGCAAGGATATATCTCGATTCATGGATATGCTCCATCGCGAGTTACTCGTGCTCTTCCCAGTCCTGAGATCGCGCGACCGCCTTTTTCCACCGCCGCCGGCGGAAATGTACTTCATCACGGCTCATCTGCGGTTCAAAAACTCGATCCAGCGCCCAGTGCCTGGCCACGTCCGCGGGCGTTTCCCAATACTTCACCGCCAAACCCGCCAGATACGCGGCCCCCAGAGCGGTAGTCTGTATTACCTGTGGCCGCAATACTGGAACGCCCAGTAAATCAGCCTGGAACTGCATCAACAAATTATTTTCCGCCGCGCCGCCGTCCACGCGTAATTCTGTAACCGGTTGTCCGGAATCCTCTTGCATGCATTCCAGCAGGTCCGCACTTTGATGGGCGATACTTTCCAGCGCCGCCCGGGCAATGTGTGCCGCCGTTGTTCCCCGTGTCAGGCCGAATATGGATCCCCGTGCGTAAGGATCCCAATAGGGGGAACCCAGCCCCGCGAATGCGGGAACAAAATATACGCCGTCGGAATCCGCTACGCTCGCCGCAAGTGCTTCAACGTCCTTGCTGCTTTGAATAATCCCCAGTGAATCGCGCAGCCATTGCACCACCGCGCCGCCGATAAAAACGCTTCCCTCCAGCGCGTAATGGGTTGTGCCGCGGAGCCTCCAGGCGATGGTGCTTAAAAGTTGATTCCCCGATTCTGTTGGCTTTTCTCCTGTGTTCATGAGCATAAAGCAGCCGGTGCCGTAAGTGTTTTTTACCGATCCGGGGGCGAAACACGTTTGGCCGAATAACGCAGCCTGTTGATCTCCGGCCACCCCGGCGATCGGAACCCGCACCCCCAGCAAATCCTCAGAAGTGTGACCAAATATTTCAGATGATGACCGCACTTCGGGTAAAATCGCCGGCGGTATATCCAGCAGCGCCAAAAGCTCATGATCCCATTGGCCGGTGTGGATGTTAAAAAGCATGGTGCGGGACGCGTTGGAAACATCTGTCGCATGTACCGCCCCGGCGGTAAGTTTCCAAAGCAGCCATGAATCCACTGTGCCAAAAGCCAAGTCGCCACGGGCGGCCATTTCCCGGGCACCGGGGACTTGGTCCAAAATCCAGCGCAACTTACTGGCGGAAAAATAGGGATCAATAATCAGGCCGGTTTTACGGGCCACCATTTCGGCATGGCCTGCGGCTTTTAGCGCATCGCAAAAATCAGCTGTGCGCCGATCCTGCCAGACAATGGCATTATAAATAGGTTCCCCGGTCTTACGGTTCCATACCAGTGTGGTTTCCCGCTGATTGGTAATGCCGATGGCGGCAATATCGGGAGCCGCAATACCCGCCTGGCTTATGGCTTGTCGGGCTGTGGCAAGTTGTGTGCGCCAAATTTCCTGCGGGTCGTGCTCCACTGATCCGGGCTGGGGGAATATCGGCTCAAGTTCCATTTGCGCCATCGCCAGAGACCGCCCATTATGATCAAACACGATGGCTCGCGAACTGCTGGTTCCCTGATCTAATGCCAGAACAACGTTCATCGGATTTCCACCCCAGACCCGCCGATTGCCGTCTATACTCCGATCGCCTCTCAATGGGACAAATAGGCGACGGAATCCGTTGTACCGCGGGCATCTTGCCTGCATCAGAAACACGACAAAAGCAGGCGGGACGCCTGCGGTACCTATAGCACTCTTGCCCTCGCAACCGAGTATCATCAATGGCCGAACGGAGTATAACTCTCGGCCGATCAGGCCCGTTGATCGGGCTGAAAATCAGGCGTGGGCAGGCACAGGTGCGGATTTGTCTACCACAAACTCGGGCCAATCCGCGTTATCCCAGCCCACGCGGCTGCCTGCCGGATAATCCGCTGCCTGCTGCTGCACAGGCAATTGTGCAGTAGTTTCATAAGCGGTTTGTACAAGCAGGGAATTCTCGGCGACGTTTTGCCGCAAAACCAGCCCCTGCATGCGCCGCGGGCGGCCAAAAAGCGGTTCCACATAATTTCCACCCTCGCTCACTACGTCAATCTTTCGCGCCGGCGCATGAATACTTCCGGAAATCCATTTGCCCACAACCAGATCCGCAGCGGATGAACATTTGAATGTATTACGATAATTCGCACTGGGCGTTTTCAGGGTGACCAGATCGTTTTCAATACTCTCAACAATAAATTTCATTCAGTATTCTCCAATATCAAAGCAATTATAAGCCCGAATCACCCAGCGGCCAATGGTCCGCCCGGCGGACCAGCCCGGGGCATGGCATTATTTTCCATACGAGCACAACGAGATTGAACCGCGGATTGCGCGGATTACACGGATACGAGGATCTGTCCGAGTAATCCCACGCCGTATCCTCCATTACCTCTGGCACCTCCTTGTAAAGGAAAACGCTCTTTAATATATTCCCAACCTGCAAGACGTTAATTCACAAGGAGGAAGCGGAGGCGATTTCAATGATCAATGAGCAATGATCATGGATCAATACCTTTGGCGATCCTGTTTTTTGTTCATTATTCATTGTTCACTGATCGTCGCCTCCGATACCGCAGTGGTGAAAAAGCGCTTCAGTGAATTTGGAATCTGGAATTGACCATTTAGCGTCGGGACCCCGTCAGACCACACCTCCCCCTGCCGCACGACCTCGCTACATACCCTGATTTCTTACTGTGACAGAGCACGCGGCGACTTACTTTCCATACGATCCAACGGGATTGAACCGCAGATTGCGCGGATAACGCGGATAGGAGGAGCCTGTCCGAGTAATCGCCGGGTTGCGACGGCGTGATTTTTGGCACCCATCAAATAGTGCTGTGGGTGACGTATGGAAGTCTCGAAGGATGGAAGCCCGGTGTTTATCCGCGCAATCCGCGTAATCCGCGGTCTTTTTTACAGTCTATTTTGGATTGCATAACGCGTGCCGAAATTTTAGGGTGGATCCCCTGCTCTGAAAATTTCGCCAGACCTTCGCAACCGCGAATAAATATGGCTTTTTTTCATCCTGAGCGGGTGCGGCTTCGCCGCATGGGGGACTGCTCTGAAAATTCGCCACACATTCGCAACCGCGAACATATATGCCCTTTTTCATCGTGCGCGGGTGAGGCTTCGCATCTTGGGAGACTAACCTGACTTCCCCCTGTCATGAGCAAAAGTCCTTGATTTACCGCCTTTCCGCGGCAATGCACTTGCTACATTCAACCCGGTGCCCAAGCCGGCGGTTGGGTAAAGAGTTC
>JAJZCT010000180.1 GCA_021828925.1 Planctomycetota bacterium | reverse complement strand
ACTATTTTGGACAAAAACCGATAATGCCGCAACAGGAGTTTGAGGCGCTCACGTGCCGCTTTATACACATGTCCCGCACTGCGATTTCCCAAGGCCCCTTCCCACCCCTCGGTAATCGCCGCCTGATAGTTTAATCCCGCTGCCAGACGCCCTACTTCATTGGAGTAAATTAAATTGGTGTTACGGAATATAGTCGGTTTTTGTCCAAAATAGTGTTCAATAGTCCGGCTGTGCAAATTGACCTGCGCGGCAAACTCATCCGGTGAATAAAGACACGCCAGGCTGTGGTGCGATGTTTCCCCGAGAAATTCCACACACCCCGTGGCCGCAAGTTCCTTCAATAATGCCACTACGACTGGCGCGTCAGCCGCAAATTGTTCCAAGGCGGTGTTGGTTACACCCAGTGCCACGCGAAAGGCCGAGCCGTATTGTCGCGCCAGGTCCAGCAACACGTTGGTGGCGGGAATATAACTGCGCCGCGCAATTTCCCGCGTATAGCGCCGGTTGGCCTGGGTATCAAAATAATCCGAATCAGAATCAAATATGCTGTAACGCCGCAGCCGGAAGGGCTGATGAATCTGAAAATATAAAACCACAGCAACCATTGGGTGTGTCCTGTTCTGACGCACTTCTCTAAAGCGACGTGATTATAACCACACCCGGCCAAATACGGCAGGAGGCGTTGGTGTGTGTCACGTTTACCAATCCAGCGTTTTCAGCCAGGCTTGCCGGAATTGCTCCACCGGTGTGTTGATTATTGTTTTACCGCCGATGGATTGCACCACCAGGTCCGGCTTCTGCGTAACGCGGCCGAGAATACCAAATGGCAGTGTTCTTAAGCGGCGCAATACGTCATCAAGATGTTCCGGCTTAACTTCCAGCACATAGCGCGTGGGAGATTCGGAAAATAAGAGAATGTCGTCACGATCCACTTCCGGATCATGCGGAACACCGGTCAGATCAATCTCGGCACCTGATCGCCCGGCAAAAAGCATCTCCGCCAAGGCCACCGCCAACCCGCCTTCCGAGGGATCATGCGCACTGGCGATCAGCCCATCCGAGATCAACTTTGCCACCCGTTGGTGCACGCCCGGTGCGGTCGCCAGATCCACTGCGGGGATGCTTCGGCCATTTTGATGATGCAACGCGTAATACCAGGATCCCCCCATGTGCCGATGCGTTTGGCCCACCAGCAGTAAATAATTTCCCGGTGTCTTGGCGTCCATGGTAATGCAGCGCGAAACGTCAGGTACGATGCTGATGGCGCTGATCAGTAAGGTGTAAGGGATGCAAATGCGTTGACCTTCATCGGTGATAAATTCATTGGACAGAGAATCTTTGCCGGAAATAAATGGCGTGCCATACGCCATCGCCCCGTCATAACACGCCTGACACGCCCGTACCAGAGCACCGAGGTGCATGCGGTCAGAACATTTCGGCCAGCAGAAATTATCCAGTAACGCAGTGGTTTCCGGATCGCCGCCGACGCAGACAATATTACGGATCGCTTCATCCATGCCGCTTAGAGTCATTTGATACGGATCCAGATCACCGAGTCTTGGCTGACAGCCATTAGCCAGCGCTACACCCCGGTTGCTTTCCGGAACCGGTGCCAGAACCGCGGCATCTCCGGGGCCGTCGCCACCGGGGCCGACCAGCGGTTTAATGATGGTTGATCCCTGCACTTCATGATCATATTGCCGGATTATCCAGTGTTTGCTGGCCAGCGTTGGCATGGCCAGGAGTTGGCATAATGTTTGAGCATAATCCGTCGGCTCTCCTACGGTCGCCTTGGGCAGCACCGGCTCCTGCCACACAGCCTGCCGAATGGGCCTTGGCAAGCCGTCATGAATAAAGTCCATGTCCAGGGAGCCCACATTTTGCCCCTGATACAACAGCGTCAGTTTGCCTGATCCGTCAAATACACCGATATCAGTGGCTTGCACATCCTCAGCGGCTGCTAATTCCAGAAGCCGGGCAACATTCTCCGGTGCGACGGATACCACAATTCTTTCCTGTGCCTCGCTGATCCAGATTTCCGCATAGTTCAAACCGTCATATTTCAGCGGCACTTTGTCCAATTCCACCGCAGCACCGGTGTGGGATCCCATTTCCCCAACGGCGCTGGATAAACCGCCGGCGCCGCAATCGGTAATGGCGTTGTACAGCGGTCCGCAATCCCGCGCCTGGAGAATCACATCCATCATCTTTTTTTCAGTAATGGCGTTGCCGATCTGCACGGCGTGGCTGAATTCATCACCATGTTTATCGGTTATTACGTCGCTGGAAAATGTGGCACCATGAATGCCGTCCCGCCCAGTGCGCCCGCCGATGAGAATAATCCGGTCCCCCACATGGGCGTCCCTTTTTTCCGCCAGATGCCGCGGCAATAATCCCACCGATCCACAGAACACCAGCGGATTGCCAATGTATCGCTGATCAAAGTAAACCGCCCCATTAACCGTTGGTATGCCCATGCGATTACCGTAATCCCGCACCCCGGCTACCACTCTTTGGGCGATGCGCCGCGGATGCAGAACGCCCGCCGGCACCTGTTGCGCCGGTGTTGAGGGATCCGCAAAGCAGAATACATCGGTGCTGGCAATCGGTTTGGCTCCGCCGCCGGTGGCAATGACATCGCGAATGCAGCCGCCGATACCCGTGGCCGCACCGCCGTAGGGTTCAATAGCGGAGGGGCGATTGTGCGTTTCGACTTTCATGCACAAAGCCCATTTTTCATCCAGTGCAATAACTCCGGCATTATCTTTAAATACGCTTAGCGTCCAGGGCCGATTCAGTTCCTCGGTAGCGCGGAAAATTGTTGATTTCACAAGATTATCAATGGTCCGCATCTGATCGCCGGCGGTGTGATGTTCATGGACATCATCTTCATTTAATCCCGCGGGGTGATGAGAAAAATGGATTTTGGCTTTCAAGGTTTTATGAACGCAATGTTCGCTCCAGGTTTGGGCCAGCGTTTCAAGTTCCGCATCCGTCGGTTCGCGATCCAATTGACGAAAGTGTTCCTGAATGGCTTTCATTTCCGCCAGGTCCAGAAACAGATGGCCGCGCCGTGACAACTGCTGAAGCTGGTCATCGGTCAGATGGCGTATGGGCACTTCCAGTCGCTTGAATTCATACGCCTGGCCGCGTGGAAATTCGGCGGGAGTAAAGGCCGTTTCGTGGATTTGTTCAATCGAATCATTGGCCAGAAGTCGCCGGGCAATTTGGCCGGAAGCTTCCGCCGTCAGGTGGCCCGAAAGCACATACCGTCGACCGGTGCGCACCTGAATGGCCGCCGGTTGTCGGGGAAGATTCAGTAAATCCGCAATGGCCATTTCCGCACTCCCCGCCACCGGGTCCATGACACCGGGCTTCACGTGCACTTCCACGAGCCGTCCGGCGCCAACGGTTTCATGCCCCACCACAACGCGTTCGGTAACCGGGTCAGCCAGTAATTCCGCCGCTATTTTATGGACCTGCGAATGTGCCAGAAGTTCCGATGCACCCTGCAGCAAAAATACGCGCGCCGTTTGTACACTATGGACCTCAGCAATACCGAGTTGCTGAATTTCATGGAGCACCGCAGCGCCCGCTGGATCGTCGGCGGAATTTTGAGGGTGAATTTCAACGCGATAAACAGCCATAACGCTCCTGCAACAGGTCACTTCCCGGCACCCGTCTGCCTTTTGGAAGTACCTGCCGCCATTATGCGCGAATCCCCGCATTTTCGCATCCCAGCCAACGGACAAGCCAGGCAGCACAGATTATTGTGCAAGCCACAGGCTTTCGCGACATCGCGTCGCTACAATCAGCGACTTTGGCACGCGTTTGGAATATCAGTAAAGCTCGGCGCTTAACCTGATGCATAAGCGCCGTGGTTGGATGCGAAATGCCGTCGCGGAAAATACCCGCATTCCAACGCGGCAAGCGCCGCGTCAATCGCGACGGGGCAAAGTGCATCGTGCAATCAAATCGCATTTCCGCATCCAACTCAACGCTTCCGCATTGAGCTAATTGCACCTGCCACGGTTCGATGCGAAACGCCGCCACGGAAAATATCCGCACCCAAACCGGCACGCGCTGTGCCAATCGCGCCGCCGGGAAAAACCTCGTGCGATCACATCACATTCCGAGTCCAACTCAACGCTTCCGCATTGAGCTAATGACCCATGCCACGATCCAATGCGAAACGCCCCCACAGAAAACAACCCTTAGCCAACTGACGCGGAAGCGCCACGGTTGGACGCGGAATGCCATCAAGAAAAAAGTCCGCACCATAACCCGGCAAACACAATTTCAAATCCACCCACCGCCCAACCGACGCTGCCGCGTCAGTTGGCTAAGAGACAATGGTTTGCTTGCGGGCTTTTTCCTGTTTGATAATTTCCGTGAGTTTTGGCAAGTGCTTTTGCATTTCCCGGGCGGTGGCGGATTCGGGATAGACGTCCAGCACGCGCTGGGCAATTGCGAATGCTTCTTCATGCCGCTTACGTTTGATAAGATCGGCGTATTGCGTTTCGAGTTCATGGCGCGTCTGAATATCGGCATTTTGCCGCAATGTAGTTAAATCAGCGCGGATTTTTTCGGCAAGTTTTTCTTCGGGGTATCGCTCCAATATCTGTTGGGCCAAACTGCCGGCGCGAACCCACTGGCGATGATCGACCGAATCTTTATAGTCGCCAAGCAACATGGTAAGGCCGTCCCGGCACCAGGCGTGATATTCATGCCGGACGTGGTTGAGCAACTCCTGAACGGAAGGCTCGTCGGGATAGCGGGCATCGAGACTATCGGTAATTTGCTGCACCTGATCCCAGGCGTTAATCGCCATATAGTGTTGTAAGTTTTCACGCGCCACCTGCAAATCCTGCTGAACTTTTTCAGTGTGCTGACGGACCAGATCATCACGTAGCGTATCAGCAAGTGGATCACCTGGAAGATTCTCCCGGATTTTTTCGATCAGGCGGCGTGCCGCGCTCCATTGTTCGCCATGGATGGCGGCTTGAACTTCCGCGGTCAGCATGGCCTTTCGCTTTTCCAGCAGTCCGGCCGCCCATTGCTGACGCTGGGTTTCAGTTAACAAGGCGGCATCACGCAGTTGCGTTAAAAGTTCCAGAATTTTCTGGAAAGCATCCGGCGACCCGGCAGACGGAGCTGCAAAGCCATCGGATCGTGACGGGTGCATGTCTGCCGGCGCGTTTTCCAATGGTGGGGGCGTGGCAGCTGACGGGACAGATACCATCTGATCCACCGCGCTACGTAAATGCAGCAGGTGCCGCTCCATATTGGCGGAAATTTGCACATGCTGCTGCGTGCTGCGGTCCAGAAGCCGGGAGTATTTGAGCAGCAAAAGCTGCCCGCGGATGATCACCGCTAACGCCAGATAAACCAGAACCGCAAACAATGCTCCCCCAACAATGCCCAGGGGTGCCACCAGCGCCATGGGGCCGGGAACGCCGTTGTGCCGTGCTGCGGCAAATACCAGAAAAGCTGAAACAACGGCAGCGGCCAGAACAAACCACACCAGAACCAGCAACAGCCCGCGCGTCAGGGTCATGCCGGCGGTGGAATCGGGCGCGTCATACAACGGGTTGGTGTTACCAGGCTCGGGCAATAAAGACGAGACTTCCTGCGGCATGTGAACCTCCGTCAATGAAGTGGGATTGTAGTTGTATCGGGAGCAATTGCCAACAAATGGTTCCGCAGCGCTGTTGACAATAAGGGTTAAGGTTTCTACTATTTGCCTTGACAATTGAATAAGGCTCTTATCAAGAGTGCCTGAGGGACGGGCCCGTTGACGGCACAGCAACCCATCTTTACGCCTTTTATGGTGTAAGAAGCGGGTGCTAATTCCCTCCCGCTCGCCGGAATTTCCGGTGAACTTGGGGATAGATAAGCGGATCAGCGTCTCTTTTGATATATCGCGCGGCCTCTTATCGGGAATCAGCATCCTAAAACGGTGCATCCTGATAAGAGGCCGCGTTATTTTCCGGATCAATCACCATGCTGGTGCGGCCGGGCGGAGGTTGTAAATGTCGTATGTACTGGGACTCAAGTGCCGAGAATGCGGGGAAAAATACCCGCAAAAAGGCGTGCACGTGTGCGAAGTATGCTTTGGGCCCCTGGAGGTTCAATATGATTACGCGGCCATGCGCGGCAAGGTTACGCGCGAATCCATCGAAAGCAAGCCACGGAATTTATGGCGCTACCGTGATCTACTACCCATTGATGGCGAACCCAAGGCAGGATTGTCTTCCGGATGGACGCCCTTACGCCGGGCGCATAACCTGGAAAAGGTTCTGGGCGTTAAAGAGTTATACATTAAAGATGACTCTGCCAACTACCCCACATGGAGCTATAAAGAGCGCGTGGTTTCTGTGGCCATTACCAAGGCCATTGAACTGGGCTACGACACCGTGGGCTGCGCCAGCACCGGCAATTTAGCCAACAGCGTGGCAGCACATGCGGCGGTTGCGGGATTGAAGGCATTTGTCATGATCCCGCATGATCTTGAGCAGGGCAAGGTGCTGGGATCGCTGATTTTCGGCCCCACGATGGTCCGTATTCAGGGCAATTACGATGATGTCAATCGGCTGTGTTCGGAAATTGCCGACAAGTACAAATGGGCGATTGTGAACGTGAATCTGCGGCCATTTTATACCGAAGGGGCCAAGACATTTGGCTTTGAGGTGGCCGAGCAATTGGGCTGGCGGTTGCCGAAGCACACCGTATGCCCGACTGCGGGCGGGACCATTTTGCCTAAGATTTACAAAGCGTATCAGGAATTTATTGATTTGGGACTTGTGGCGGATAACGCACCGAAGATTTATTCCGCCCAGGCCGCCGGATGCAATCCGGTGGTGGAGGCGATTCGCGCCGGGCATGATCTGATCAAACCGCCGCATGT
>JAJZCT010000179.1 GCA_021828925.1 Planctomycetota bacterium | reverse complement strand
ATCCCGGCGATTTGAAAGCATTTAACTCCAATAAGCGCCAATGGGGCAATCTGCCACCACGGGAACGCAACATGATTCTCAACGCCCTGCGGCATCAAACGCTGCCCCAGTACAAATCTCTGGTGCGGCAATATTATGAATCGTTGGCGAAACTTAATAAGTAACCGTCTTCCGGCTTCCGCGACCATCTTCGTTGAGGCATCCTGCGCCCGGTTGTTACTGCGGCGTGTAGTCAACAAAAGTAGCCAGGAGCACTGGAAATTTTTGTGCAAAGTCGTTATGAAGGAGATAGCTTGAAACTCCGGCGGAATCACTTTGGGGCACCGTCAGGGTTTTAATGAACCTAACGCTGGAGACCCATCATGGCCAATGCGGTAAATTCATCACCATCCGGTACCGACGGTACATCTGAGCAACGTCGCATCACCGACGAGAAAGCGGCACCGCTGTGGCGTGCCTGGGGGCCGTATTTGGCCGACCGGGCATGGGGAACCGTCCGCGAGGATTATTCCGCGGATGGTAACGCCTGGAATTACTTCACGCATGATATGGCCCGCAGCAGAGTCTACCGCTGGAGCGAAGACGGCATCGGTGGAATCAGCGATGATCAGCAGATACTTTGTTTTGCGCCGGCGTTCTGGAATGGCCACGATCCGATTTTGAAAGAACGCATGTTCGGCCTGACCAATGCCGAGGGTAATCATGGCGAAGACGTAAAAGAATACTGGTTTTATCAGGACAATACGCCCTCACACGCCTATATGAAGATGACTTACCGCTACCCTCATGCGGCCTTTCCCTACTTGGAACTTGTGGAAATAAATCGTCATCGTGACCGCAATCAGCCGGAATATGAATTGGTGGATACGGGTGTATTTTGCGATAACGCCTTTTTTGATATTCAAATCCAATACGCCAAGGCGGACACGCACCACATTCTTTTCCGGTGTGCGGTGAAAAATTGCGGCAAAGAGGCGGCCGATCTGCATGTTCTGCCTACGCTCTGGTTTCGCAATACCTGGTCTTGGGATGCGCAGCCCGGAAAAGAGCCGGTGATTCGATTGCACGGCCAATCTGATTCCGGTGATGTTGTTCTGCAGGCGGATCATCCGGAACTGGGGCGATATCATTTATATTGCCGTGACGTGATGGAAACGCTTTTTACCTTTAATGAAACCAATCGGCAGAAGCTTTATGGCGTGGCTAACACGCATCCGGCCGTCAAGGATGCGTTTCATGAATATTTGGTGGATGGCCATCATACGAAGGTGCACCAGCAGCCGCTTGGCACCAAAGCCGCCACGCATTACCACTGGCACCTGGCACCGGGGGAAACACAGGTGGTCGAAGTGGTGCTGGTGAAAGGTGAACTTGCCGATCCATTTAAGGATTTCAACGAAGTCTTTGACCGACGTAAAGCGGAGGCGGATGCGTTCTACGCCGACATGCTTCCCAAGACCTGCAACGAGCAATATCGGCAGATTCAACGCATGGCGATCGCGGGGGTTTTATGGAGTAAACAGTTTTATAACTATGATGTGCGTCAATGGCTGAAAGGCGACGGCGATTTCCCCGCACCGGCGCAACGTCTTAGTGGCCGCAACAGCACCTGGCGCCGCGTGAAAGCGCATGATGTTATTGTCATGCCGGATAAATGGGAATATCCGTGGTTTGCCGCATGGGATTGGGCCTTTCACTGTCTGACCTTATGCTATGTTGATATTGACATGGCTAAAAGCCAACTGGAACTGGTCTGTTCGGAACGCTTTCAGAACCTCTCCGGGCAGTTGCCCAGCTATGAGTGGGCCTTTGGTGATGTGAATCCACCGGTGCAGGCGCTGGCGGCCTGGCGGGTGTACAACAAGGAAAAACGGACAAATAATGGTGTGGGCGACCGGGCTTTTCTCGAGCGGGTGTATCACAAACTGCTGTTGAATTTTGTCTGGTGGGTCAATCGCAAGGATAGTCATGGCCAGAACGTATTTGAAGGTGGTTTTCTGGGCTTGGATAACATATCGCTCTTTGACCGCAGTGAGAAACTCCCTAACGGCGAGAAGCTCGAACAAGCGGACGCCACCGGCTGGATGGGGCTGTTTTGCCTCAATATGATGATGATCGGCTTGGAGTTGGCGCAGCATGATCCGGTTTACAGCCACCTGGCGGTGAAATTCTTTGATCATTTTCTGGCCATTTCCAAGGCGATTAATGGTTCCATGCGGGCCGGGGAAGGATTGTGGGATGAACAGGACGGATTTTATTATGACAAAATCACCATGGCCGGGGGACAGCGTATACCCCTGCGGCTGCGCTCCAACGTGGGACTGACTCCGCTGTACGCGGCGCAAGTGCTGGAGAAAAAGTGGATTGAAAATCTGCCTGCTATAAAAGATCGTCTGGAATCCGAAGAATTTCGGCAACAGGTCAAAGACCGGACAGTCGGCTGTACCTGGAGCGCCGATGGTTCTCAATGCCTGCTAAGTATCTGCCACGGTGAGCGGTTGAAGCGGGCGCTGGCGCGCGTGGTGGATGAAAATGAATTTCTTTCGCAATATGGGCTTCGCTCGTTGTCACGCCATTATCTCAATGACCCCTATCGCCTGCGCATTGATGGCATTGAGCGGATGGTGCAGTATGAACCGGCGGAGTCACATGATGGCGCTTTCGGCGGCAATTCCAATTGGCGCGGACCCATCTGGTTCCCCACGAGTTATTTGTTGATCACCTCCTTGCGAACTTACAATCGCTTTTATGGCGAAAATCTTAAAGTGGCTTCCCCGGGTAAGCCGGGCGAGGAGATTAATCTTCTGCAGCTATCGGAAGAACTCGCGCGTCGCATGATTTCTATATTTATGCGGGATGACAAGGGCCACCGTCCCGTATTTGGCGGGCAGAAGATGTTCCAAGATAACCCTTTATGGAAAGATTTTATCTTATTCCATGAATACTTTCAGGGCGATAATGGTGCTGGGATCGGTGCTTCCCATCAAACCGGTTGGACGGCGTTGGTGGTGCAGCTTATTGATTATGTGGCGCGGACCTATCCACGAAGCGGCGGGTAACGCCGGCGGTGGAAATATTCCCGCTCCATGCAGGCGGGGCGAAGGCATGGCAAGAAAGGGAGTCGGACCTTACGTGTGATAGTCAGCGTTAATGGTGATGTATTCACGCGATAAGTCGCAGGTGTACACCCGGCAGGTGCCTTTGCCCCCCGCACCGAGATTCAGCGTAATATCAACTTCGGATTGCTGCATAACTGCTTGAATCTCGGGTAAGGAAGCGTCGGTCGGCTGGCCATTGCGAAACACCGTTACTTTTCCCACTTGGCACTGCGCTTTATCAGGATTCATTTTGGCTCCGCTATATCCGGCGGCGCTGACAAACCGGCCCCAGTTCGGATCGCCGCCGTGAATCGCGGTTTTCACCAGAGGACTATTGGCAATGGCCATGGCGGCCCGCCGGGCGTCGGCATCCGCGGCTGCGCCAAGAACGCGCACGGTGACAAGCTTGGTGGCCCCTTCACCATCAGCGGCGATTTGCCGGGCCAGAGAATCGCATAGCTCTTCCAAGGCGCGCGAAAAGGTGCGCCAAGACTGCGTACCTGGCTCAATGCGAGGGTTTTCCGCCATCCCATTGGCTAACACCGCAAAGGTATCGCTGGTGCTGGTGTGCTGATCCACTGTGACACAATTAAATGTGCTGTCGGCGGTATCCCTTACGGCGGTGCGCAGGGCGGATGGGCTGATCGCGGCGTCGGTGGCGACATACGCCAGCATGGTAGCCATATTTGGGGCAATCATGCCGGAACCTTTGCAGCATCCCGCAAGAGTGATCGTCCGCCGACCTGATTTAATTTGTGTAAAAGCGGTTTTGGTTTTCAGATCGGTAGTAAGAATGCCATGCGCAAATGCGTCGCCGTGTTCGGCGGAGTCTCCAAGGTGTAATGCCAGATCATCAATTCCCCGCCGGATTTTTTCCATCGGCAGAAAATGCCCGATCACGCCCGTGCTGAATGGCAGCACGTTTCGAGTTTGCATGACAATACCGCGGTTTGTGAGAACTTCGGCGCTGCGTTCACACATTTCCCGCGCATCAGCCAGACCGCGCTTTCCCGTGCAAACGTTGGCGCAGCCGCTATTGATGATGCACGCGCTTACGTTACCGCCGCGAATATGCTCTCTACCCACAACAACTGGAGCGCCCACGACCTTATTAGTGGTGAACACCGCTGCCGCTGTGGCCGGAACGCGGCTTACCAGCATGGCTAAATCGGGCTTGCCGGATTCCTTGATGCCGCAGTGCATGGCACCCGCGAGAAACCCTTTCACCGCTGTAATACTTTCATTGCCCATGGTTGATTAATTCCTTGATAAATTATTATTCTCTGAACTGCCCGGCGCCAATGCACAAATACAGCACCGCCATCCGCACCGCCAGACCGTTGCTTACCTGCCGTAGAATAGCCGATTTTTCACCGTCCGCCGCGCCACTTGTAATTTCCAGGCCCCGGTTCATCGGGCCGGGGTGCAGCACCAGCACATCGGGCCGACAGCGTTTTAATCGTTCATCATTGAGGCCGAAATAGCGGCTGTATTCCCGCACGCTGGGAAATGCCGCGCTGGTCAGTCGTTCAAACTGCACGCGCAACATGTTAATAACATCCACCTCGCCGAGAATGGAGTCAAAATCATGCGTGACCTGCACGCCAAATTCAGCAAAGGCCGACGGACACAGCGTGGTGGGACCCACCAGCGTGACTTTTGCGCCCAGTTTGGTCAACGCCCAGAGATTGCTGCGGGCCACGCGCGAATTGGCGATGTCACCCACGATGGCCACGTGCAGATCGCTGATTTTTTTACCGCGCCGCTGGCAGGCTTCCCGCATGGTAAATAAGTCCAGCAGCCCCTGCGTGGGATGTTCATGGCTACCGTCACCGGCGTTAATAACGCTGCATTGCACCGTGCGGCTAAGCACCTCGGGCGCACCGCTGCTGCGATGGCGGATAATAATGGCATCCACGCCCATGGCCACAATGCTCCGGGCGGTATCGATGAGCGTTTCGCCCTTGCTGACCGAACTGGTGGAGACGGAAAAATCGACCACGTCGGCGCTCATACGTTGTGCGGCCAGGCGGAAACTGGTTCTCGTTCGCGTGGAATCTTCAAAAAAAAGATTCACCACAACTTTGCCGCGCAGGGCCGGCACTTTTTTGATACTGCGCGTGGAAACTTCCTTCAGCGCCTCAGCGGTATCCAGCACGGTCAGAATTTCCTCTCTGGAAAGCGATTCCAGTGTCAGAAGATGCGGGCGAGTCCAGGTCGGGCTTGATGTCATAAGCCAACTCCTGCAGCGGTCGGTGCGGCGGAATTCACCACCACGGCATCATCAGAATCAATGGGCTTTAAACTCACGCGTACGCGGGATTCATCAGGAATTTCCAGGCGGCGGCCGACAAAATCCGCGGAAATTGGATACTCTCTTCCGCCGCGATCCACCAGCACCGCCAGACGGATAAACCGCGGCCGGCCAAAATCCACCAGAGCATCCAGGGCGGCCCGCACGCTTCGCCCGGTGTGCAGCACATCATCCAGCAGCAGCACGGCACGATTATCAATGCGGAAATTCATTTCCGTTCCCATGGGAATAATGATGGATCGATTTCCCACAACATCATCGCGGTACATGGTAATATCCAGTGCCCCCACATCCGGATTCCGCCCGGTTTGTGCATAAATCGCCGCGGCAATTCGCTGGGCCAGTATTTCGCCCCGGCGGCGTATGCCCACCAGAGCCAAGGGTGCACCGGACATAAGTTCGCCAGCGGCCAGAATCTGTTGAGAAATCTGTCTTACCGTCTGTGCAACATCTTCAGCGGCCATGACTTTCTGCATGTCCTTGAGATTACCCGTTGATGCGCTGCGGAGCAAGTTATGAAAACTTTTTCAGAGCTCTGCGCCAGGAAAATCAAAAGGGCCGGCTGTTTTGCCGGCCCTTTGTTTTTGTGTAACCGCTGAGGCCCTGTAGGCTGTGGGCCAATTAATCGCGCTGATTTCCGAACATCATCAGCAGGAACAGGAACAGATTAATGAAGTCCAGATACAAATTAAATGCAGCGCTAACGGCCGCTTTTTGACTCACTTGGCTGCCGTCGGGTCCGGCCAGGTACATAAACTTGGCTTTTTGAACATCGTAGGCGGTCAGTGCGACAAACACCAATACGCCCACCACATTAATAAGCGACTGCAATCCGGAACTATGCATGAACCAATTGGCGATCATGGCGATAATCACACCCCACAGCGCCATACCGGCATAATGGCCCAAGCCGGTTAAATCGCGCTTGGTGACGTAGCCGTATAAGGCCATGGAGCCGAACGTGCCGGCGGTGATAAAAAACGTGGACGCGATTGACGCCTGGGTATAAATCAGAAAGAGGATGGAGAACGTCAACCCCGTCATGGCACTGTAGGCCAGAAAGAGCAGCGTGGCCAAGCCGGCACTCATACGATTTAAGCCGGCGCTAAACCATATAACCAAGCCGAACTGCGCGATTATCACAATCCAGAATCCCCCACGCGCGAGGCTGTCAACAAATTTGGTGTTCTCTGAAACAAGTAACGCCACAATTCCGGTGATCAGCAGTCCGACGATCATCCAGCCGAATACCCGGCTCATAAAATGCCGCTGTTCCAATGTGTCGGACCGCACGCCGGGGACCAGCGAATCGTTGTATCCGGAACCGGAGGAATTAAAAAACTGACCCATAAAACTTTCCTTTTCCTATCACTACAGCCGATAGGCCCGCACCGCAAACGCCTTGTCCGACGCCGGCCATGGCAAACTCATTGCGGCTATTATACGTATCCGCAACCACTTTGTTTATAACACAAAGTATGAAAAAATTAAAAAATTGCATTACTTTTGACT
>JAJZCT010000178.1 GCA_021828925.1 Planctomycetota bacterium | reverse complement strand
GATCAGGTGAAAGCGGCATACGCGCAGTTCTCCCCCGATGGCATTGTGCCGCAGAAAATTCCGCCGCAGGGAGTTTTCGACGGCATGCCGTTTCTCCGCATGAGCGGTACTCTCGGTTATTCACCGGCATGGTCGGCGAAGGCTATTCTGCAGGAGACAACCGCCAAAGGGGCGCAATTCAGGATTTATCGCACCATTCTAAAAACGCCGACATGGCATAAGGAACTCTTTGAGATATTAAAACAGTCCGCGCAAGGTTCGCGTATAGAAATCGTGGAGCCGTATTCGCTGATGTTGTTGCTCAAGTCCTTTTATGCAGGATAATTGGTCATTGGTCATTGTAGGCATTGAGAATATGGAGTTTTCAAATGGAACATAACATGATGGAATCGGCAGCAATAACGCGGCGACGGATGTTGCAGGCCGCCGCCGGAGCGGGCGTGGCGTTAGCGTTGGCGGGTTGCGGTTCGGCGCCGATGCAGGCACCGGGGCGGCGAAACGCGCTGGCGGCACCGGTATCGACCTCGGTACTGACGCTGGATTTATCCGGGGACATCTGGACGATGCATGCGGATGGCCACCCGGACCGGTATCCCGCCATTGTGCCCGGGGCCACATATACCGATTTAATGCGGGCCGGGAAAATTCCCGATCCCTATTATCGTGAGAATAATGGCCAGGTGCAGTGGGTGGCGGAAAAGAACTGGATATATGAACGGACCTTTGATGTTCCGGAAGAAATGCTTGCCAAGCCGCACGTTGAACTGCAATGCCATGGGTTGGATACGCTGGCCACCATCTGGATTAACGGCAAGGAAATTGGCCGCACGGACAACATGTTTCGCGCCTGGAGTTTTGATGTCAGGCCGCACTTGAATACAGGCGGCAACACCATTCGCATTAAGTTTGATACGCTGGAACCTTATGTGGAAAAGAATCGCGCCGCGTACCAGAAAGAATATGGCATTGATTTAAGCGACGCCCGCTGCTGGGTGCGGAAGGCTCCCTATATGTGGGGCTGGGACTGGTGCCGGGCAGTGCTGACACAGGGCATCTGGCAAGGCATCGAAATTCTCGCTTATGATGCACAAATCACCGATTTGGGTATTTTCCAGCATCATGATGCTTCAGGTGCGGTGCATCTGGATATTCAAACCAGTGTTTCCAGCGGCAACTCCGATGCTCACGTTTCCACGCGCGTTTTATTGGATAATCAGGTGGTGGCCACCGCTTCCGCGCCGGTGAGCGACGGCATCGCCAAGTGTCAGGTTACACTATCGAATCCCCATCTCTGGTGGCCCAATGGCGTAGGCGAACATCCGCTGTATACCGTCGAAGCGCAGCTGCTGGAATCCACCGGCGGCGTGGTGGAGATACTGTCTTCCACCGCCAAAGTGATGGATACGAAGAGCCGCCGCATCGGCCTGCGAAAAGTGGAGGTGCTGCCACCGCAAAATGGCTTGGCCATGCACGTAAAAGTCAATGGCGTGCCGGTGTTTGCAAAAGGCGCGGATTGGATTCCCGCGGACAACATTCCCACGCGTGTAACGCCGGAAACTATCCGCTGGTACATGGAAAAAGCCGTTGAATGTAACTTCAATTTTATTCGGCTTTGGGGCGGGGGATATTATGAGCAGGATGAATTATTCGATCTCTGCGATGAACTGGGCATCATGTTGCAGTTTGAATTCAAGTTTGCCAACGACACGTATCCCGTCAACGACAAAACGTGGATGGACAACTTGCGGATCGAAATTGAACAGCAGGTCTTGCGTTGCCGGAACCATCCGTCGATAGTGATCTGGAGCGGCAACAATGAAATTCAGTATTTCAAGGGCTACCACCATCTGTTCGGCGAGGTCATTGGCGGCACAGTGCGCCGGTTGTTGCCGGGGGCGTTTTATGAAGTCGGCAGCGGGGCCGCCGGCAGCGGGGATATTCACACCTGGAATGTCTGGTTTGGCATGGATCCCTACAGCCAGTATAGAACCGTGGAGGGATTTGTCACGGAATTCGGCATGCAGTCGTTTCCGGTTCCGGAAACCGTGCGCGCTTATACCGATGCCGCGGATCGAACCAGCTTGGATACACCGGTAATGAAGTACCATGAAACTTCCTATTCCGGCCCCGGAGGCCTGGCCCGCATGGAACATTATGTCACTACCTATTTTGGCCGCAATGCGAAGGACTTTGATTCCAAACTGTGGCTGACGCAAATCAATCAGGCGTATGGCATTCGCTATGGCGTGGAACACTGGCGGCGCGATATGCCGCGTTCCATGGCTTCGACCATCTGGCAGTACAATGACTGCTGGCCCGGGCCAACTTGGTCGATGACCGATTACTATCGCCGTTTTAAGGCCCTGCAATATCAAAGCAAGCATTTCTTCGCCCCTGTTCTCGTCAGCGGCCTACCGGATCCGAAAACCGGCAAAGCGGAATTGCATATCACCAGTGATCGGCAGAAAGATGTTTCCGGGGTCTTGCGCTGGTGGGTAACGGATTTGGCCGGCACGGTGCTCCAGCACGGCGAGTTGGCGGTCCCTATACCGGCCCGCACCAGTCGGCTGGCGCATACGCTGGACCTTGCGGATCTGATCAGCAGCCACGGGGCTGCGAATTTACTGATCTGGCCGGAAGTACGGGTGGGCAGTCGAACCGTGGCGGAAAACGTACTATTCTTTGGCCGGCCGGTGGAACTGAAACTCCATAGGCCACAATTGGCGGCACGCGTCACCGGCGGCGATGAGCGGTATGCAGTGACCATTGATGTCAACGCGCCGGCACTATGGGTCTGGGCCAACGTTAAAGATACGGAGGCGACCTATTCGGATAACTTCATGGCCCTGCGCCCTGGGCACGCGGCGATTATCCACATCACCTTGGATAAACCTATGACATCCGGAGATTTTCAGCGCCAACTGGAAGTGCGCAGTGTGTATGACATCGCCCCGGACATGCGGGCCTGAACAACCGCCGCAAGGCGGTGCGGTGCTGGGGGCGCGGTGGAAATTGGATGCACGTGGTGTTAAGGTTTTCATAAGGCCGGCCCCAGGCTGTATCAGACAAAACCGTTGCTGTCCGCCGATGCTTCGTTCGGCGATACTCGATTAATGCATCGTTTTGGTTTTCGCCGCACGGACGATATGTTAGACTTGGTATCCATGGACTGTGCGGTAAGTCGTTGAAGACGGAGCTTCGTATGTTTTGGCATCAGGCCTTTGCACCACGTGAATCGGCGAAGAAAAGCAAAGCCCTGAAATCCGACGGCGGTATTCCAGTGGCCCTGCCTGAATCAGTGCCCTTTACCGCCACCTACGCCTCTGATCCCGACTTCATTCGTTTACGCCTGGAACTGGAAAAACTTAAACTGCTTCGCGGCTTTGATGAACTGTTGTGTCTGGAAGGACTCCACGCGGTGGATCAACTTCCGCATCAGATTGAAACCGTCCGTAAGGTGCTGCGGTATTTTCACGGGCGGGTGCTGCTGGCGGATGAAGTGGGGTTGGGGAAAACCATTGAGGCCGCACTGCTGCTGCGGGAATATGTGCTCCGGGGAATGATTAAACGCATTCTTATTCTTGTACCCTCGCCGCTGACGGGGCAATGGCGGGATGAGTTGTCCGGAAAATTTGATCTGGATTTTGACCTTGCCGTTTCCGGGTGGAGTCCCGATGACTGGACACAGCGTCAGCGCGTTATCGCATCCATTTCACTGGCGAAAAGTCGGCGGCATTTCGATCTCTGCTCGGCCGATCCCTGGGATCTGGTTATCGTGGATGAAGCCCATCACTGCAAAAACCGCGCCACGCGAAACTGGCAACTGGTTAATGCGTTAAAACGCCGACATATTTTTCTGCTCACCGCCACGCCCGTGCAGAATAATCTCATTGAGCTGTACAATCTTCTGACACTATTGGAACCGGGGCATCTGAAAACCGAATCCGATTTCAAAAAGAATTTTGTCACGCGCGGTAATCCGCGTGATCCGCGCAACCGCCGGGTTCTGCGGGATTTGCTTTCCCAGGTGATGGTCCGCAATACCCGCAGCCTCGTGAATATTCAGTTGCCGCGCCGCTATGCCCAGACCTTTGCGATCGAGGCCGGCCCGGAAGAGTCACAACTCTACCGCCATCTGGATTCTTATTTGCGCTGGCGCTGTCAGCCGCTGCATGCCCAGCCTGGCCGAGAGGACGACAACAACGCAAGCGATGCCGAGCAGGCCCCCGAAGAATCAGCCGTGCTGGCGAGCATTTCCGAAGGCGTAGTGCAAAGTTCCGCACCGCATAACATTGCGGGCAGTTTCTCGCCCGGGGCCGGGGCGGGCAAGTGGGCGACGCTGGAAGAACTATGGCGGTATCCTCCGGACGATCTTCCGCAGCTAAACCGATTGCAGATTAATGCCGTTCTCATGGCCGCCGGCAGTCATCCGCTGGCCTTGCGTCCGGCGTTGGAGCGTCTGGGCGTGCAGGATCCGCGTGCTGGACCGTTGCTGGAACTCGCACGAGATCTGACCCAATCAGCCAAGGAAACCAAACTGCTTGAACTGCTTGCAAAAAACCATGCCGATAAAACCCTGGTGTTCGCTAATTTTCGCGCAACACTTGATCGTCTGGCCGGATTGCTGGAGCGCCATGGGATACGCTTTGTGCTTTTCACCGGCAGCCAAAGCCAGTTGGAAAAGGAAATGGCCATTGATCAATTCCGGCACGACGTGCCGGTCATGCTATGCTCCGATTCCGGGGGGGAGGGCTTCAACCTGCAGTTCTGCAATACGCTCATTAACTTTGATCTGCCTTGGAACCCCATGCGCATCGAGCAGCGTATCGGACGGGTGCACCGCATCGGACAGACGCGCGATGTTTTTGTTTTCAATTTATGCACGCGCGGTTCGCTGGAGGAAAAAATCCTTGCCGTGCTCAACGACAAATTGCGGATGTTTGAACTGGTTGTCGGAGAAATCGGTTCAATTCTCGGCAACACAGAAAATGGTGAGGATTTTGAATCGCTGGTGCTGGATCTATGGATCAAATCCGCCGGCCCAGCCGACTTGGATACAGCATTTGATGATCTCGGAAACACTTTGGTACAGGCCCAGGGCGAATATCTCAAAACCAAGGAGCTTGATGAGGCGCTTTTCGGGGAGGATTTTGCTTGAGCCAGACTATTGACGACCGCCTGAAAATGTTTGCCGTGACTCTGCTGGAGCGCAACGGCGGACTTATTGAATGGCCGCCGTATCTCAAAAGCGGTTTTGCCGTTCTGCCTCCTCAGACAGCCCATCTGCTGGAATGCCCGGAAAATACAGAAATCACGGCGGAATCCGTCAATTCCGGCCTGACGATTAATCTTGCCTCGATGTTTTTGCAGCGCACAGAGCGGCTGTTTCCACCTGACGCTTCGGCCATCTGCCTGAAAATTGACACCCTGTATCTGAAAAAATCCGCAATGGATGAACCGGTCGCACGGGCCTTCGGGTTTCCCAATGCCCGCGTAAAAGTCATCGGTGCTTCGGCGGATCGCGTGGAGTACCAGTTCTGGCATTTTTCCGCCGCCATTGAATCCGATGAGAAATGGGATGATGTTGTCAGCCTCGCAATGAATGCGAGCACCGGCGCCATGCTGGACCTGCCCGACCCGTTAACCAATTACGACGCGCATCCCTCGCGTCCCGATGAGACCACCCCGGATATGACTCGTGTTATGGCACAGGCCGCCGCTGTGGCCGCCAGGCGATCGCAGGGGTTTGTCCAGCGCCTTGAAGAGCGGATGGATCGGGACATGAGGCGGCTCAAGAGCTATTATCATGCGCTGGTTGATGACGCGGCGGACCATAAAAATCGCGGGGTGGCGGACGTGGAAAAGTTAGACGCCCGTACACGTGCCGTCGAATTGGAACTCGAGCGAAAGACCGATGAATTGCGCGACCGCTATACGCTGCGGCCCACCCTGCGCCCGGTAGCGCTGGTAAGGCTTGATGCCCCGGCTCTGAGAGTGGAACTGAACGTCCAGCGCCGCAACGCGGAGAAGCGAATCGGCGTTTACTGGAACGCGATAACCAAAGCACTTGAACCGCTGGCATGTTCAAAGTGCTCCGCCGACAGTTTCACTGTACATTTCGATGATCAAATCAATACACTGTGCGCCGCGTGCGCCAAGGCGTGATCGTGCCGCGTCGGAATCCGCCGGAAAATCTGATAAAGAATTGCTCAAAACCCGCACGGGCCGACGGATGGCCAAGCCGCTACGCGCCGCGCCGGAGTCACAACGGATGTTCCAGCATAATCCGCTGCTTCGCAGTGCGATAATGCGCAGTAAAATCAATGGTTTTTGCGTCTTGACCGCAGCTTCTTCCTGGTGGCTACAATAACGCCTCGGTGCGGAAGCGCTTCAGGCAGGACGACTTGGGCCTTTTCCAGAAGCTGAAATGGAGTCAATCAGTGTGCCAAGATAACCCCCGATATAACCCATTACCATCAACGACCAGCCCGCCACAATCGTTGCGGTATCAACGCGACCATAGTACTCAAAGTATCCGCAAAGCAACAGGAGAACGCCAATCGTTAAGAAAAGGGTGTTAAGCGTTTTCATATAAAGGGCCTTTCTATAAGAAGACTGGTTAACTATAATTTTTTGTTTTTCAAGCGTCAAACTGCGATGGAAAGTGGCGGGCACCCGCAGGTCTTGACATCTATGTTAAGATTGGATAAGGTGTATCGATGGCAGTTGTGCGGATGACCCCTCAAGCGGCGGAAGAATTTGCCGCCGTACCACGGGGCATCCGGTCACGCGTGATTGCAATCATGGCCCAACTTGAGCAATGGCCTGATGTAAGCGGAGCTAAGCCATTGCGGGGGAACTTGGCGGGTCATTACCGCAAACGCACCGGCGATTACCGGATGCAGTTCAAGGTTGAAGGCGATACGGTCGTTGTGGAAAAAATCGGACACC
>JAJZCT010000177.1 GCA_021828925.1 Planctomycetota bacterium | reverse complement strand
GACGCGTGCAGGGGATTGGTAACATAAGAGCCGACCGGCACGCCGAGGTTTTTCGCCAGTGTCACAGTGCTTAACGCGCTACCAATGGTAAGGGGTCTGGCCTTCCGCCCGGCACGCGCTTTGGCAGTGACGGTGTTATACCGCTTGGCTTGTGCTGCAGTAGCGATCCTGAAACGGTGCATCGCCAGAATGTTAGTGGTCGCAAAAAAGCCATGTCGATTGGCAATCTGAATCGGTTGTCCAACCCGGAGGTAGGCACTGCGATTGTCCTTCACTGTGATGGTAGAGCCCGTCGCCTCAACGACGGTCTGAAATTCGCCATGGATGGCAATACAGTCATCCAGAAATACACCGTGCATCACGCAGTCCTCAAGTTCCGGACCCGGATAGGCATTCACACAGTGAAAGCCGTCAGCCTGATTCGTTACCACCGGCGCGGCAGAAGCGCCCGGCGGCTTGGGGCCTAAAACCCATCGGCAGGCAATGATGCGGTTTGCTCCGCCCGCGTTTTCGAAAATGGGAGCAAAGCCATTGCGCATCATGGTGATATCTTTGAGCGTGCAATGGCGGCTGTTATCCAACCGGACTTTTTGAAACGCATTTCCGTAGCGCGCCACCAGATAATCGCCAACTTTAAATTCTGCATGTGGGATACGAAACGTCAGTCGGAACGCCCGAGGGCCGGCGGCAACAACCGTGGCTGCCCAGATATCACCGCTGCCAACGCGCAGGTGCCGCGTGCGGCCATTGACCACATCAAACCCGCGCGGAAAAGGCTTCGTGTTTATTGCGGGAAATGGGTAGCCGGCATCAGGCAGCCACACACAATCGTAGCCACCGGATTTATTTTCTCCGGCAGAGATCACACGGCCTTGGTAGAACGTAACCTGAGTTTGCGAAATAACCGGCCCTTCGATGCTGACGTTTCGGCAATGCGCCAAATCGAAACAGTTGCCGCCATTTTTGACCCGCATGATCAGCGTTACGTGGTAGGCACTTATCGTGGAATTTTTCCAGCCCTCCAGATTAAACGTAGGCCGGCCAATCGCCGGTAACTGATAAATTCCAGGATTGATAATGATCATCCGCGCGCCGTTCTGGTAAGCTTGTTGCACCTGCCGGCCCAAAGCGGCGGCGTCATGCGGATTTCCAACATGCACCGCCTTTGCTCGTTGCGCAGCACACGCGGACGCCGGAGCAAAAAGCAGCATCAGCAGCAATACCGTTAAAAAATATGATTTCATATCGTTCCCCTTTCCATGCGGAAATTATTACATATCCCTGGCCGCGTTTCACCATCCATCATGATTGGTGTTTGCGAAGAAGCGCTATGATTCCCTTAACCCAAACCTTGGCCATGAGTTTATATCCGTACATATCCGGATGCACCTGATCTGGAAGATGCCTGAAGCTCGGTAGGCCCATGGCGTCCTGAAAAGCGGAATGCTCATCGACCGTTGATACGTGGTAGTCTTTCTTCTGGTAATCCGGCACCAGTTTTGTCGCGATAACGTTATTAAACAACATCGCTTCCTGGTCATGGCTGACACCATCGGGAGCCACTCCGCCGATAGGGATAATCTGGGCGATGATAATACGCGCGTGGGGACGCAAATGGACGAGCTCCGCAATCAGATGGGTCATTTTGATCAGGCGTTCAACGGCCACTTTGCCCATCGCCTCAAAGGGGCCGTCAATAGTTGTAAGCTTGGGCAATCCGGAAGTTGTAGATCGACTGGGGTAAACAATTACGGCGGATGTTGGCTTTTCGACTGCTTATGCCGGAGACCGCGTAGGTCGTGTCGCAATACTTTGCGCATGAGGTATCGGGTGATCAGCAAGGCACCCAACGCGCAAAGCACGGAAGTGAATCGGCCGGTATGGGCCACGGCAAATTGGCCGCACAGCAGGCCGGCGACCAGTTCTACGGTGCTTATAAAGGCAAACTCCAGGTAGGGGTGCGGCATGGCAATATCTGATTTCTGCGTGCGAACATAACGGATAAAAAACAGCAGCGTTACGGCAATCATCGCCAGTAATCCCAGAGCTAACGCCGTCAAGAACGTTGCTCCTGAAGCAAAAACGGCATAATAAATCGCAAGACAGGCTACCGACCCGCACGCGGCGGCAATCAGGAATTTTACACGCGGCGCGGCTTTCGGGAACCGGTAATCATAAAGCCGTGACAAGTGTTCGAGATATCTAAACTGCTCTTTGAGGGTTAATTTGCTTTCACCGTGCAGTCGGTTGCGAAACACAATGGGAACTTCTACCACCTGTGTGACGTGGCATTTGACAATAAGTTCCAGACCAATTTTATAACCGATGGGATTCAGTTCGTCCGCGGCAAGATACAGGCGCCGGGGCAGGGCAAAGAATCCGGCCATGGGGTCACGCAACGATTTTGTAAATGGGCGGCTTAACAGTGTCGCCACAGCGCTATTGATCCATCGGAAGCGTCCCCAGTCTTCGGTTTTTCCGCCAGCCACATAGCGTGAGCCGATGGTGAAATCAGCGTTGCCTTCGAGCAGTGGCTCAATAAGCGCCGGGATGGATTCCGGCGGGTGACTTAAGTCGGCATCCATCACCAACAGATAGTCATATTGCGCCATAGCCAGCCCGGCAAGTACCGCTGATGACAAGCCGCGATCCGTCTCCCGGATCCGATAGCGTAGCTGCGGCCACTGGATGGACCATTGAGCCAGCAGTTCACGTGTTCCATCGGGCGAATTATCATCAACAACAATAATTTCCCAGTTCCAGCCGCGGCTGGACAGAGCGGCCGCGGCCTGCGGAATAAGGCGGGGAAGATTTTCCGCTTCGCGATAGGTGGGAATAATGACGCTCACGCCGGGTTTAGGCATGTAAACTCCAAGAGATTGCAGTGATTTAACAAATGATGGGTTCCAGCTCTCATCATTTGCCTAATCGCGTAATAGATCGGGCAATACTTTCCGCGTTTCATCCCGCAGAAAATTCAAAATCTGTTGGGGTGTTTCAAAACTCAGCACCCGCCGGGCAACCCTTTGTGCATCGCGTGAATCAATGCTGCGAATGACCTGTTTGATTTGCGGGATATTGTGGGGCGTAATGGAAAAGTTGCGCAGCCCCAAGCCTACCAGCAGCAGGGTAAATTCCGGATCACCCCCCATTTCACCGCACAGGCTGACAGTCGTTTCGCCACGCTTGGCGGCCCGCATAACGTTTTGAATCAGCTTGATTACCGCAGGGTGGGCCGCGGTAAACAAAGAAGCCACGCGCTGATTTCCCCGGTCCACCGCCAGGGTATACTGAATCAAATCATTACTGCCGATGGAAAGAAAATCTGACTCATCAACATAACTATGCGGTAACAACGCCGCCGAGGGAACTTCCACCATCATTCCCACGCGGATATAGCGGTTGTACGCGATGTTATGTTCATCCAGATCGTCCATGACTTCGTTGAGCACAAATCTGGCCTGCCGCAGTTCGCGCGGCGTAGAAATCATGGGAAACATCACGGACACGTCGCCCAGCACGCTGGCCCGCAGGATGGCGCGCAACTGCGTTTTAAACATTTCAATGTTCTGCAGACACAGGCGAATTGAGCGACATCCCAGGAACGGATTGGCTTCCGGGGCCTGATCCAGGAATGGCGAATATTTATCGGCACCAAGGTCCAGCGTGCGGATGATAATGGGCCGGCCGCCTAATCGCCGGATTGTTTCCGCATACGCCGCATAATGATCATCTTCCGTCGGTTCGCGTTCCGCCGAAAGGTATAAAAATTCGGTACGGTACAACCCGATTCCGACGGCTCCTTTTTTCAGAGCATTATCGACCTCATGGGGAAATTCGATATTTCCCATGAGCTTGATTTCTACGCCGTCCAGCGTTTTAGCCGGCAAATTACGGATGCCTTCGAGCTTGGTTTCATAGCTTTGAACCCGCAACTCATATTTTTTATGCTCGGTGATGGTAACTTCATCGGGGTCAATAATAACCACGCCGCTGTACCCGTTGACCACCAGCAAGTCGCCGGAGACCGTTTCATGGGTGATATTTTCCAGTCCCACCACGGCGGGGATTCCCATGGAATTGGCGATGATGGCCGTGTGGCTGGTCTGACCGCCGGCTTCAATGGCAATTCCTTTGACAATCTTCCGATCCAGCGCGGCGGTTTGGGAAGGTGTTAAATCTTTGGCGACGATGATCACGGGGCCGTCCGCATCCGTCAGGCGGATGCGGTCACGTCCGGCGAGTTTATGCAGCAAACGGCGTTCAATGTCGTAGATGTCTTTAATGCGTTCTCGGAAGTACTTATCGGGATGTTCCAGAAAATGCTTGCCGTATTCCCGCAAGGCTTTATGCACGGTGTATTCCGCCGTGTAATGCTGCTCGTCAATCCCGCTGACAAATGCTTTTAATAGCTCGCGATCATTGAGTAACCCCAGATGAAAGTAGAAAATCGCGCCGGTTTCTTTGCCGAGGTTGCGGGTGGTGGTATCGCGTAATTCACGGATGTCATCACTGCTTAAGCTGATGGCGGTTTGCAGTCGCTGTTTTTCGGCCTCGATCTCGGCAGCTTGGATAGACCGGCGGCCAATATGAAGATGATCTTCCGACAGAAGTAATACCGGGCATATCACCACGCCCGAGGATACACCGATACCTTTGATTATTTCCATGACCTGCTTCACCGGCTGCGATGCCCGCCGCGCCGGTACATATCGCTATCGGGCAGGGGGCGTCGGAGCAATGCAGCGTCGCTTAGAACGCTGATAACGCCGCTGCCCAACCGATTGGGCTTTCGCGGCTACAAACTCTGGTTAGTAGAATAACGGCATTTCATGACTTTATCCAGTGATCCGGAACCGTTGGTTAGGAGGCAAAAAGCCCCCGCTCTGTCAAGCCTGATTGGCAAGCTTGAACTAGGCAAGTGGGCCAGAAGTGCAATCACCGCCAAAAAAAACGTGGTTGTGGATTTACAATTGATTTGAATTATAATAGGGAACCTGTGGCGTATTGCCGCGACCAGCCTTAAGAAGGCAATCGCGTGTTAATGGGTATGGGCAAGATTCTGACCGCGCCGCATATCCTGACCCGCGATATATAAACTATATGGCAATGCAAGCTAAATTGCATGATCTAGAATTTAAAACTCACTGAATAATGACCTGGCAGCCTGGGTGGGGTGGCACGGGTACAAAAGCCTGATCCGCCCTGTTGTCTAATTGCAAGGAGACTCATGAGAGACTCAATACGTACCGCCCCGAGTGCACCGTTCGCCGCTGGTCATGATTTCAGGGGCGTTGGTAGAGCGTTCGCGAGCGAAAATCGTGGCCGAAAATTCACATGGCTCGCCGCGGCGCTGGTCGTGAGTTCAAGCGCACACCTATGTTGGGGTGCCGCGAATGATTCGGTCGTTGGATTACTGGCCGCCACCCAACCGGCGGCATCTGGACCGGTCGCCTCCGGAGGCGTGGAAAAAAAGCCGATCGGGAAACCAGTTCGCGGGCTATCTGCCAAGAAATTGGCCGTCAATAAGCCCGAACATGGTACGGCAACGGTGCCTCGGCGGTTGACGGAGCTACCGCCGGCGACGGCCGCCGACGGGCCACGCTACATAGTTGGCACATTCGTTCTGAATTATAAATACCCCAGGAAAATTCTTCCGGCGATCGCGCAATTGATGAATCAGCCCTTGCGCCTGGCAGAGTCCCGGGGCGGTTTTGTGGCGTCGGGGCACATCGTGGCGGGAAGCAAGACAGTCCGGCCGGCGTATCCTGCCGTGACATTGACGCTGGCGCAAATAAATGCTGAACATCGGCCACAGCATTATTATTTAAGCGCCCTGGAAAGTATTGAACAGCAATTAGTTAAATATGTCAATGCATCTGGAGTCATCGGTGTATTTGTTCAGGTGGCGGGAAAAGATTTCCGCGGCCAAAGAGACTTGCGCCGCCGCGGTGATACGACGCTGCATTTATCCATACATGAGGCCATCGTACAGGAAGTGCGGACCATTGCTTCGGGGCGGGGCTTTGGCGGTAAACGGACCATTAATAATAGTCGTACAGATTTTATCCGTGACGATTCGCCGATCAAGGCATCCTCCAAACCAAGCACCGATGCGGCGGCGGATGATATTCTTGAACGCCGGTGGCTGGATAACTATGTGTTGCGCCTCAATCAGCAGCCGGGCCGGCAGGTCAGCATTGCTCTTTCCCCGGGCAGTGAACCTGATTCGGTGACTCTGGACTATCTGGTGCATGAAGCAAAACCGTGGCTGGTCTACGCTCAGATATCCAACACCGGCACGCCGCAAACCAGTTCTCTGGTTGAGCAATTCGGATTTATTGATGATCAATTAACCGGTCATGATGATATTCTTAATGTCAATTATGACACCGCCAGCTTCACCAAAGCACAGGATATCAATGTATCGTATCAATTTCCCATTTTTGGTATAGACCGCCTGCAGGGGCGGGTATTCGGAGGGTATCAGCAATATAACGCGTCCAACGTCGGTTTAGGTAATTTAAATTTTAACGGGCGTACCTCTTTCGGCGGCGGGGAGCTGATTGTCAACCTCGCGCAATTTAAAAATCTGTTTGTGTATGGTGTGCTTGGTGCGCAGTATCAGCAGGTGAATGTGGACAATGTTAGTTTTCAGCAAAATGGAAGTGCGAGTTTCTTTCTGCCGTATGTGTCTTTAAGATTAAATCGTACGGGCAATACGTCGCGCCAGACCGGAAGCGTAACAGCGCTGGGGCAATATACCAGTGCATCGCAGCAGGCACTGAATAACCTTGGGCGCCTCAATACTGATCCAACGTGGGCCATTGTGCAGGCGACCGGCGAAGATTCGTTTTATCTTGAGCCGCTGTTGTTTCATAAGAGTTTTGCCGAGGGCCGCAGCGTGCTGGCGAATCAGGTGTTGCTGCGTGTCAGCGGGCAATACGCCTTTGGGCAGCGCTTGATTCCTCAGGAAGAATCCGTGATCGGCGGTTTGTATT
>JAJZCT010000176.1 GCA_021828925.1 Planctomycetota bacterium | reverse complement strand
GGCAATAACCGCCTCGCCGCTTTAAGAACCATCCATCCACGATAAATGGACAGTCCATACAATCCTGCAACCACCACTGTCGGAACTATCCACCAAATGGATCCTTCCAGTGCCAGAATAATGGCCGCTATCGGGGCTGTTACCAGTGCGGAAATATACAGTCCCGCGCCCGCCAGCCCCGTCAACCACAGTCGCCCGGCGCACACGCGCGTGATCCGATATTGCCGCACCGCGAACTCCCATGCTTGGGGCCAGTCAAAGGCCGCCTGGGACGCCACAATGCACTGCGGCACAAAGTGGATCTTTGCGTGAGCGTTTTTCTTTACGCACCAAGTCAACACGAAATCATCGCTTAACGCGCCCTGCCAGGCATCATGGACACCATACGCGAAAAAATCCTCACGTCGAATGGCCATCGAACCGCCCCATGCCGCGGTGCGCCGGTAGGGGCCTAATAAGGTTCCTACCATGGCATTAAGCACGCAGATAACGGCATTGGCCGCATGGCCGTTGTTGGGCACATAAAACCGGTATCCGGTGGTAGCACCGATATGATGTGAATTGAGCATGGAAACAAGGGCGTGAAGCCAGTTGGAGGCGGGATGGGCGTCCGCGTCCATAAAGGCCAGAAAAATATCCTGATCTGTGGTGCTCTCCACCGCTGCGAGTTGATTATGAACCTTCTGCCCGCGCGAAGCGGCAGGTCCGGCTACCACAAGGTCAATGCGTTTTAGCGCATGGTTAACCTCAGCGGCACGAATCAGATCGCATACCGGATCATCCGCCGATTGCACGGCAAAAATAACCCGGTAGTTGGGATAATCCTGGTTTAACAGGGCGGCAATATTTTCACGGGTATTGGCATCTACGGCTTTAACCGGCGCTATGACCGCCACCATGGGGAATTTATCCGCCAGCGGCTGTTCGACCACGCGCGGCATGCGCAAATTGAAAAACTGCGCCACCCGCGCCGCCCATGCGGCAATCAGTAATGCTGTGCTCCACAGCAGCAGCAGGAAAGCCATATACCAATGTGCAAAAAACAGTTGGATCATCGCGGGGGCATCATACCCGATTATTGAGCACTAAGCTGCTTGCCAATCATCTCGGCTTTGGTGCGCCTGTTACACCGGTTTCGGAAACCGATACTCCGCAATATGGTGATAGTGCTGGCCCGGGTGCAGAATAATCGAAGGAAAGTGGCCATGATGCACGGCATTTGGAAAATGCTGCGTTTCCAGGCACAGGCCGCCATGCTTCTGATACGGTCCTCCGATTCCGCTTACTTCGCCGTTGAGAAAATTGCCGGTATAAAGCTGCACGCCCGGCTGTGTTGTCCACACTTCCATGGCCCGGCCGGTTGTTGCTTCCGTGAGGCGCGCGGCAAGATGCAAGGGATCATCCCCGGTTCGCAGGACAAAGTTATGGTCGTAGCCGCCGGGCACTTGGGCAATGCGGGACCCAATGGCTGTGGGATGGGTAAAGTCCAGCGGTGTGCCGTGTACGCGGGAGATTTCGCCCGTGGGAATCAGCGAGGCATCCACCGGGGTGAAATGATCGGCATGAATGGTCAATTCATGATCCAGAATATCGCCGTTACCGGCGCCGTGAAAATTAAAATAGGCATGATTGGTAAGATTCACCGGCGTTGGATAGTCCGTGCGGGCTTCCATAATCAGACGAATGGTATGGTTATCAGGCATCAGGTAGACGGCTTTAAAATCCACCGTTCCGGGGTAACCTTCCTCCATATCCGGACTATGGTAGGTAAATTCGACAGCCGGCGCGCCATTGACTTTGGTCTGCTGGGATTTCCAGACCCTGCGGGCCAGGCCCACTTTGCCGCCATGCAGGCTGTGGCCGCCGTTGTTGGCATACAATACATAATCTTTTTTATTCAGCCGGAAGCGGGCATTAGCAATACGATTCGCCACGCGGCCCACCACGCAACCCAACGATGGGTGCTCTCCCAGATAAGGCCCCAGCTTGTCAAACCCCAGTGTAATATCCGCCGGATCACCCTTGCGGTCCGGCGTGTGCAACTCCGTGATCGTCGCCCCGTAAGAGCAAATTTTGAGTGTCAATCCAGCTGGGCTGGTCAGGGTGAATATATCCACCGGTTGAGCTTCTTTGGTATGACCGAATATTTCATGTGTTATGTTCATGCCAATAATTCTAACCCGCCGCGTCCGGCTTGGCTATCAAAGAGAAAAAAAGGTGTCGGGTACGAATGGCACTTCCTTAAGACGTAAATACTTTATTTACCTGAAGATAGACAAATTACGTCGCCCTGAGAAATTGATGCTTTGGCTCGTTAAAGCAAGGAGGCTTTGATGTCAAAGTATGCCAACCAACGGCGGCGGCGCGAAAAGATTGCCCACCAGGTCAGACGTGTTTCGCGGAGCTTTCTCGACGGGGATGTAACGGTCATGGAGCGATTGCTTCCAGCCCGGAAGGTGCGGGAGGCGATCGCCGCGGAGGGCCTTAAGTACCGGGATCGCTTGTTTCCACCGCTGGTAACGCTGTGGACTTTTCTCTTTCAGGTGCTGGATGCCGATGGCTCCTGCCGTGCAGCCGTGATGCGGCTTATGGCGTGGCTTTCGGCATGTGGTCAGGCACGAAAGGCCATTGCCGCATGATCACGGTCCTTAAGGAAGTGCCATTCGTGTCAGCCTCTTTTTCGCATCAGAATTCCGAGACTTGGCGGTGAATTTTGCTATTGATTTTTTAATGTAAGACACCCTCGATCCGGTATCGATGATAAATCGCCCCAGAAATCTGCCGTTAATTCGAACATCGGAAATCATCGGGACCCCGTCGGCAAGCGTATAACCCAAGTAGCCCCATCGCAATCCCGGCCATTACTCGGACAGGCTCCTGGCCGGCGCGGACGTTGCTGCCGGCTTCAATCGATGAAACGATGTATCAATTACGATCGATAGCGCCAATCCAGTCAAGGCCATAATCGGGATGCACTGATACCCCGCCACGTGTACCAGCCAGCCCGCCAGATATGTTCCCGAGACCGTACCTACTGCGTTGGCGGCATTATTCAACCCCTGGGCCGCCCCCTGACGGATGGGGCTTAGTTCGGAGGTTAATTCCGTTCCGGTAACACTCAGTACAGGCCAAGCCAGAACCACCACGGCAAAACCCACCAGTGCGATCACATTGTCTCCGGGAAACTTACGTAACAGCAGCGGTAATAACAGCAATATAAAACCGGTGAACCGCAGAACGCGCCCATAGAAATAAATTTTCTCCGCTCCGCGCCTCTGCGCCCAGACGCCCGATAAATTGTACAGCGATATACCAATGCCCGCCGCCAAAGCGTAGGTCAGCGAGGTCGTCGCCGGAAGGACGCCAAAACTCTGTTTGAGAAAAATCGGAAAATAGGCGAAAAAGCCCGCCACCCCTAAAAACATAAAAAACCAGGACATGAGAAATCTGCCGAAGCGCGTCGGCAGCAATTTCGGAATATTTTTTAATCCGGCAATATTCAGTAAATGAAAGTGCTTCAGCAATCCACCACCAATCAGCTCCACGCGGGCAAAACGAGATAAGGCCTCAAAATCCAGAGAAAGTCCAGCCCTGTTGATCTCACTTATTGAGCTTGCCGCCCTGGATGCCCGCGGCAAGAGTATCAAACCCGCCACAACTGCCGCGGCCAGCAACCCCGCCCCCATCCATAAACCAAAGCGGTATCCGATGGTGGCAAATGCTCCCGCCAGCAGCAGCCCGATGACCTGACCGGAGCCATTAAACGTCTGCAACCATCCAATGCGGCTGGTCCATTGTTCATGCGGATAAAAATCAACAATTAACAACGTTGCGCACGTGCTAACCGCCGCACTGCCCGCCCCCATCAGCAGCGCCAGAACCAGCCACGCCCCCAGATTCGCCGCCAATGGAAATGCAATCATAGCCGCAAGTTCCAGCAGCAGCCCGCCGCAAAATACCAGGCGATACGCCTTCTTTCCATCCGCCAGATTGCCCCAGAATGGCGAACTTAACGCACCAAGATTAAACGCCCCCATCACATATCCTACCGCGGCAAGATCGTGCGGGAGAAGCTGCACCATCATTAACGGCAGCAGAATGGGAATCAGTCCGGATGATACCGCCCCCAACAGCGCATACGCGGCAAACCAGGGGGATATCCATTGCCTCGGGCCGCGAAGTGTATCCCAGAAAATTTTATCGATTCGACTCATGACGAATGCTCAATCGTTGGCCACGAAGCCCAGGCGTTTGGTTACCGCTCCGTAGCTGAACCATTGTGCCAGCAGACGCTGATTCAAATGCCCCATCAGATACCGCCCGACACCGGCCAAATCCGTCGAGTCATGCAGAATATTCACCGGCACCGGCTTGGCATTGACCAATTGCATCACGAATACTTCCAACGGCGAATCCAGAGCCACACTTGTGCAGGGGTGCGTGAGAACCAGCTTGGCCTTGGATGGCCCGTTGCCGGAAGACTTAATTTTTGTAGCGGCATGACCGGCACGCGAGACATCCGCTGGATCAGACCGCCCCAGGGCTTTATGCGCCAATAAAAATGCCGCCTGCATAAGTTTGGTGCTGCGAATCCGCACCCCCGGCAAATGGCCCGGTGCCAACTGATATTGCGGCTGCCCGTCCGGAGTCATACCCACCAGTTGATTCTCCAACGCCTTGAAGGACGAGGGGCTGAAGACCGCAAGATGATATTTTTTCGCGGCCGCCGGCAATCCGATACGCCCCGCCTCCACCGCTAACGCCATACCGGCTTTCTTATCCGCACGATAGGCCGCCAGCAGTTGCGCGTCATGCACCACGGCGGAACGCACCTGCGCCAGTGTCGCGGGATTATGAGCTTTGTTGACCGCGATAACACGATACAAGTACCTGTTACCATGCGAATCGGTCAACACCGGGCCGTCATAACCCACCTGCAAATGCAGCAGCAAACCGATATTTTTTGAATGCGGATCCAACGCATGCACCTTCATCGCCAGGACGCTTAATCCTAACGCCCGCGATAATCCGGCCTGATCGGTTGTGGCATCACCAATGCCGCGTAAACCGGCAAGGTCCTCGGCATTCATCCAATGATTCCACCGCCCCACCACCGGTGTGTAACCATATTGTTTACCAAGATCGCTCGCCAGCGTGCTGTAAGACACCCACTGCGATCGCGGTATCGCTTTATGATAACCGTTAATATCCACCGTACTCCATGGCTTATCAGCGATATGTCCCGCTTGATTTAACATCCGACGGAACATCTGATCCACGCGCTTAATCAGTTGCCGCCGGATCAACTTCCGCCGCACCTGATCAAAGGTCTTATAGGTGGGTTTTGCCGCCTTCGCCGCGGCGGTGGATGTGTCCGGCGGTGTAATTTCAAAATCATCCAGATGGGATTGATAATAGGCATACGCCGCTTGAATATCCTTAATGGTGGGCTTGAGTTTGGCCAGAACCGCATCGCGATTAAATTTCAAAAATTCAATTTTCACCCGATCCGGATAACGATAACCAAACGGATACCGATGACCGTTAATCAGCGGCGGCGTGGCCCTGCCGACGGTCCAGGGCAATGTAGTCCGATAGGCCGAAAACAGGTGTTGCAATTCCGCCATGCCGGGCGTTGGCATGGAATCAGCTGTATCCGAAGCCCGCATTCGGGCGTAGCGAACCTTCACCGACGTACCAAGCTCACTGACAAAATGCGCCAATTGCGGCGCGCTGGGACGGCACGCTCCACCGATAAATACCTGTAGCTGGTCAATCGTGGTTAAATCTTCAAGCGCCTGAACAACATTGGGTTGCGCAAAGTTGGAGTTGGCCAGCAATTCGCCGATCTGTTTGCGTAACATCTTTTGTTTCACCAGCAGATTAATATCGGCGATATCGGGAAAAAATCCGGACGCGCGAGCTTCCAACAGCAAAAGATAAAACTGAATTGCCGCACGGGTATCGCTGCGCTGACTAAGCCACATCGGATAAAGTCCCATATTCGCTAATGCGGGCAAATGACGCAGTACGCGTATGTCAATTCGGGCCTGCGTGAGCTTGCCCTTGGTCAATGGCTGTCCATTGAGCTTTCCCACTACAAACGCATCACCGGAACCGCCCATGCCCGATTGATAGGAATAACCCACCAGAAACGTCACCATTAATAGCACACCCAGAACCGCCATCATGGGTTTGCTGTATTTTCGCATTAACTTTGTAGCCATAGGCTCATCACCGCGCAGTAACAATCAACCATAAAACAGACCCTTGAGCATAAACGATTCCCGCCACGGCGTAAATCGCCCGGAGCAATGCCCGGAGCAATCATTGCCATTTACAATTTTCCCATACCTGTAACCGGCCGCACACCAGGCGCGTAATAGATTATACTGGTTATGTACTGCTTGGAGAATTTTATGGTGCGTAAGACAATAATCGCTTTTGGACTGCTTATCGCGGCAGCTTTAGCCGATGGTTCGGCTTTACATGCCGCTGCCGCTTCCTCACCGCCGGTTCCAGTAAGACTTAACGCCGCGGCGGTGCCCGCAGACGCCAAATGGATCATCTACCTGAATTTTGATCAGGCCATGAAAAACCCTGCTGCGGGAAAATTGCTGGCAAATTTTCTCCATACACACCGGCGGGCGGAAAAACGCATGGCCAAGCTGGAAAAAGCCATGGGGCTGAAATTTCCCCAGGATTTTCATGACGCGCTACTCGTGGGAAGAAATGTTGGAGCAAATCATGGCCTGGTGGTGATTCATGCGGCAAGCAGTCAGCGGCGCTTTGAAAAGTTCTTCCAAGCTCATAGCGCTGCCATTACCGTAACGCATCTAACCGATGGTATAGATAAAATTGTTAATAAAAAGGGCCACACTGTTTATGAGGCCTCACCGGCTAGAAATCGCTGCCGCGGGTTGGCATTGGTATTCGTGGCTCCAAGGTCCATCGCAGCCTGCCAGCCTTGGGCGATTTGGACAACATGGGCTGCGGCATCTGGGCTTTTCAGGTT
>JAJZCT010000175.1 GCA_021828925.1 Planctomycetota bacterium | reverse complement strand
GGAACATTGTCTATCATTATAATCATTGTGAAGTTGTGGTTCAGGACAACACACCGGTTCTTCAAGACATTGAAAGCTCCAACGGGACATACCATAACAACCAGCGCATCACCGCCTCACAGACGTTGGTGGCTGGAGATCATATTCGCGTTGGGCCTGTGACATTCACCGTCATTATTGACGGCGAACCGCGCCAGATTAAACCCATACGCACCATCTTGGGTGATATGGGCATGGAACCGGTTCAAGACCATTCCATAACAGAAACCGGCGAAACCGTTGATGTCACACCAGATATTCCCATCGCCCATCCCATTGAAGATGAAGTAAGTCTGGATGACGAAGGCGATGACACGGATCCGCTCAAGGCGCTTGAAAATCTTGATTCCCAGCAATCACGCCGCTAACCGGGCGTGGCACTATTTCCGCTCCACACGACCGTGCGGGGAAACTTCACAAAGCCGCCGGCTCTGCCGGCGGTGGAACACAGTAAGCGTTCACGGCTACGCTTAGGAACGGTACCAAAAGAATTTCCCGATTTGCACTGCACTCTCAATCGGCACCATTGGCAGAGCCGGCGGCTAGGTGAGGGGCGATAGGTCGGATTTGGGGATGTTATTTGAGACCCGTTCCTGATCGGGCGTGGCATTATTTCCGCAGGTGAGAGCCTGCAGTCGATTTGCAATCACCGTTTGGTCCAATTCTCCAACGGCAGGTCTGGGATTCTGGCGAATTCTCGTATATTGTTACTCACCAGTATCACATTCAGTGATTGGGCTTGCGCGGCAATGAGTGTATCCATTGCTCCGATGGGAATACCCCGCAGCTCAAGGTTTTTGCGAATCCGGCCGTAGGCTTCGGCGGCGCGTGCATCGAACGACACAACGCTCATGGACGCCACGAAATGCAGAAGTGCCAGGTGGTTCCGCGGCGGGTCACTGCTGTTGGCAACGCCAAATTGCAGCTCCGCCAGCGTAATGGCCGATAGCGCGACCGATCCGGGAGATTGTTTCCGCAAATGGGCCGTGGCGTCTCCGGATTTTCCGCGAATCAATTCGATGCAAATATCCGTATCCAGCAGATAACGTATCACAACCGCTTCCGCCTTTGCGCTTTACGCGGCTGCTTCCGCTGGGCCATGAAGTCCGCGGTGAACATACCGAGGCTCTTTTCCAGTATATCCCATTCCTTGCCGGGCGGAACAAGAATGATCAGATCATCCAGCCGTGCGATTCCGACTCTTCGCGTGGAAAAACGAAAAGCCTTAGGCAATCGCACCGCCTGGCTGCGTCCATTGGTAAATATTGCCGCAGTTTCCATAAACACCTCCAATGGTATATACCAGGGAGTATATCATAACCGGGACAAGGAGCAACCGGCAACAAGCTCGCTTGATTTGACGGTCGCAATAGCACGCGATATCCTGCCAGCGAGCCATTGATGCGGTGCAACAGCCGTGAAATCCCGCGCTCGGGGCCAGGGTTTTCCGACTCTTAATGGCCGGCTACAGCCATACTGACCACCACAGGTTTATGACCGAGCTTCCGCATGGACTGATTTCTTAATTCGCCGCCCCGCCACTTTATTGCGCGCAGCTTGGCGGCATCGGTTAATATTCCGCTGTGAAGAAGAGCTTGGAAATTTTGGCGACGGGGCCATTTACGGTCGAACAGATCACCGTGGCTTACACCGGACATTTACCTCCCCCACCGGACATTGCCAGACGCGTTGATATGCGATGGACAGATTTTGTAGCGGAAGCCCGCCGCGATGGCCGGACACTTTTTAATGCTCCGGTGGCGTGTTTAAAAAGCTGCTCCACTGCCGCCGGCATTCTGCGCCTGGAACTGGCCCAAACCGATTACAAAACGTTTCTGGTTACAACCTTGCGGGATCGGGCATGGTTCGAAGTCAACTCCCCCGCCGCCATGACTCCGGCATTGGGCAACAGCATTCTACTTACACATGCGGATACAGCCTATCTCGGAGTACGCAGCAACCAGGTGGCGGCCTATCCGCATTGGGCCCATCTTTTTGGCGGCGTGCTGGATTGGCCGAAGCGTTGGAGCAGTAATGGGGACGTACTTTTGGAACATTTGTATAAAGAGCTTGAAGAAGAACTGGGACTTGACTCCCATGATCTTACCGCCCCACCACAAGTCCTGGCATTGATGCGTGATCCGGTATTGACCCAACCGGAGCTGGTATGGCACGGGGAATTAATACAGCCATTAATCCAGAGATGCGACGCCTTGAACGTGCAGGAACATGACGCCATTCTGGCTGTGCCGATAGCCGCCGCCCCGGTTGCCGGGCCGCCGGCAACGCCGGTGAGCTTCGCAGCGATCCGCATGGTGCCGCGGTTGAAGGATAACGGAATTCTGTAACAGCCGGTATATCCACAACTTCAGGTTCCGCGGTTCATCGTGGAACGCAGCGAACGGTTTGCGGCATCGGAAGATCACGGACAGGCTCCTGGCTTTTATCCTTGGCGCAAGACGTTAGAATATCGGCGCAGCATCGGGTGCGGGAGGTTTTCCGCGCGGGCTGAAAAGCCGCCCGTTTGCGGACGGTTCAACGTGGACCGCAATCGTTCCGCCCGCTTCTGATGAATCGCCCGGGGGCAACCGGGGGCGCCGAACCGGCGGAAAGCGCCGTCCGGGCGATGCCCGTGTAGTGCAGAATATGTGAATATATGTGTACATGTAACCATATAGATAGTTCATCGTTGCAATTCCAGATAACCGGGGGCTACGGAGTCGGCGTGCTTTGAACACAACGGAACAATCAGATGCGCGACCGGCGGCAGTACGTGTGCCGCTGGATCGTTCCAAACAGGCTGCGGAATATTTGCGATCCGCCGGCGGCGGTGTCATGGATACGCTGGCGCATTTCTGGGAAAGATTGGCCTTAACTCCCCCACTGGCCCGCGATGATTTGCACTTGGTACTGGTTGCTAAGAACCTCAGCGCTCCGGCCAACATAACTTTTGCAAGTGCTTACGGCGCAATGCTTTATGTTCCTAAAGCCCACCGGGCCGAGGTGCTGGCCTCTACCCATGAAACGGCCGAGGCCCTATGTGATTATCTGCAAAACTGGTGGGAAACGAATCCAACCCAAAAGACCTCAGCAGTAACTGCGGAAGTTCCAATCCCTCCCCTACCGATCAATTACGTAACCGGTTTGGCGGATGGTGTAATGGCGATGACCCCGCGACTGCTTACCATGGTGAATCGAAAGGCACCGGCAAAAAAAACTGTGAACATTATGATGACATTGCCGGCGGACCAGCCTGCGGCATTGTGCCCTAAGGTCCGACTGGCGCGCGACGGAGATGAGCCAGTATTAAATCGGTGGCGGAAACTGTACAGTCAGGAACGCGGCATATTATTTGATGCGGATGTGAACGCTTGGATCGAATCACGCAATGTTTGCATTCACGAACATAATGGCGAAGTTGTCGCACTGGCGAAATTTGATTTGGCCTTGGCCACGACAGTTGAAATCGGTGGCGTATTTACATTTCCAGAATATCGCAAGCAGGGATTTGGTGGCGAGCTGGTATTTGACATGGCCGGGCGAATTCGGCAAATGGGGAAAAAACCCGTTTTGCAGGTGGACGCCGAGAATGACTCCGCATTAACGTTATATCAAAAAATGAACTGGATAGAGTTGGGGCGCCTCGCCAGAGTCTGGTTAAATTCCGCCTCATGAATTGTTTGATTCTTTGCCGCAATGTTCTACGTGGAACATTTGGCTGTTGACATTAGAAGTCTGTAGAATAATCGCCCGGATTGCGATTACCCTGCAGGCTTGACGGAATGATTATAATGATAGACAATGTTCCACGTAGAACATTGATTGCAAACGCACGGAGATTATCCCATGGCAGCTCAGGCACGACTCGGTAGGGGACTAAACGCATTGATTACACAGCGGACAAAACAAGCAGTATCCGAAGATCAAATTAACACTACCAGTAGCAGTATTCACACCGTTGATTCACAAAATTCGCCAAATTCTGATAACAAACACATACGCATTCACGAAATATCAATTGATCAAATTGACGAAAATCCTGCCCAGCCCCGCCAAAATATGGACTCTGACGCACTTTCCGAATTGGCTCATTCCATTCGGACCCACGGGATTTTACAGCCTGTTTTACTCATACCGGTGGGCCAACGCTACCAGCTTGTTGCCGGGCACCGCCGCACTGCGGCCGCCAAATCAGCCGGGCTGCTTACCGTACCAGCAATTATCCGCGCGGATACAACACCGGAACAGCAAATTGAATGGGCTTTAATAGAAAATATTCAGCGGCAAGACCTTAACGCCATTGAACGAGCCAAAGCCTACCGTGCTTATGTTGAGCGCTTCTCAATGACCCATTCGCAAGCGGCTGAACGCCTCGGCGAAGACCGCACGACCATCACCAATTTTTTACGCCTCCTGGATTTGCCGGGCACCATTCAGGATTTGCTCATCACCGGCGCAATTTCCACCGGTCATGCCAAGGTGCTCGCCGGAATTGATGATGCGGATCGGCAGACCGCCCTGGCGGCCCTGACCGCCCAGCAAGGTTTAAGCGTTCGGCGGCTTGAAGCACTGGCCCGTGAAAGCGGGGCGGCAGCACCCCGTGCCGCCAAGCCCGGCACGGTTCGTACCCCCAATGTGCTGGATATGGAACAACGCATTTCCCGGCAACTGGGAACCAAACTGCGCATTATCCCCAGCCGCAAAAAAGGGGCGGGTAAAGTTGTGATCCAATATTTTTCCGTGGATGACTTTGACCGCATTTTCGGACAGTTTACCCCCAGCGCAATATAATCTATGTACATGTGTATATTTTATGACTGATACCATCACCATTTTGGAATTTCTGCGGCAAACCTATCCCCAGGCTAAAACCACGACGTTGCGCCAAATGGTGCAGGATGCCCGCGTGATGCTCCACGGCAAACCCGTGCGATCCCTCAAGCAACTCGTCCCGGCCGGTGCCGTGCCCCACGTATGTGATACGGCGCAAAATACCGCCGGCGAATCGCCGCGCCTCGATGACGCGGTGCGAACCATCCACGCCGATGCCGATCTTCTGGTCGTTGTTAAGCCCGCCGGACTGCTGACCGCTACCCATGCCGAAGAGAAACGCCCTACGTTGCTGGCAGGGGTCAATCGGGTGCTAAGCCGGGACAACCAGAAACTCAAAACCCATCTGGTGCATCGCCTGGATAAGGACGCCTCGGGCTTGCTGGTGCTGGCCCGATCGGTACGCGCGTTAGCGGATCTGAAGCGGCAATTCCGAACCCATAGCATCACGCGAGAGTATGAACTGGTGGTGCATGGAACACCCAAAGCCCCGGCGGGGCGGCTGGAACACCGCCTGCTTGAAACGGAATCCGGAATGGTGCGCGTTTGTCCGCCGAATCCTCAAATTGCCGGTGCCAGCGCGGGTAAACTCGCGATTCTCGATTACCAGCTTTTACGTTCCAATCGCGCATTCAGTTTGATTCGTTGTCGGCTACATACGGGCCGCAAGCATCAGATTCGCGTGCAGTTCGCGGCTATGGGTCACCCGGTAGTGGGGGATGTATTCTATGGTACCTCCGCGGCGCGGCGGGGGGGTGAAAGCAGATTATGCCTTCATGCGGTGCATGTACAGTTGAAACATCCACGCACGGGAAAAATTCTGGACTTTCAATCACCCCTGCCCGAAAGCATCCTGCGATGGATGCAAACCGCATCGGAACGGAAAGCCAAAAAGCACTAAGAATACCGCTATTTTCGGAACTGAATCGAAGGCGCTGTTTTGGCCGATCCAGGTTGTATGATAGCTACGTGGCGCGTACAATATAGCCAGATGGCCAACACAGGAGTTGCCAATGCCCATGCTTGAAAAGCCCATGCTTGAAAAGCCCATGCTCAAAGGAAAGGTCAGAGGCGCGAAGCGGATGCGTATGGCCCGCAAGTTGGGATAGGCTGGCGCTGGTAACGTTGTTGTGACCAGCGATGAGCTTTAGTAACGGGGGCCTGACCAGGCATGGAAAGAATCACAGGCACGTATCGGATCACCAGGTGGGATCACGACGAAGTCCGGGCATTCGTTCCGGTGCCGTTGCCGCCCACACGTCCGCGGCTAACCTTGGACGCCCAGACACTGCGGACATTGGCGGATGCCACCGCCGCGTTAGGCAAGCTCAGCGTTGCTGCCGACATGGTGCCCAACGCGGACTGGTTCCTTTATGGCTTCGTGCGGAAGGAAGCCCTCATTACGTCACAAATCGAGGGTACGCAGGCGACATTTCAGGATGTGTTGACCTTTGAGGCCGGCGAGCCGGCGCAGCAGCCCGAGGATGTGCGGGAAGTATGCAACTACATCGCGGCTCTCACCTACGCCCGACAGGAACTCGCCCGGCCAAAAGGGCTTCCGCTGGGTAGGCGGCTGCTCTGCGAAGCTCATCAACGACTGATGAAGGGGACTCGCGGCAACGATAAGCAGCCTGGCGAAATCCGCCGCAGCCAAAACTGGATCGGCGGCAGCCGGCCGGGCAACGCCCGCTTTGTGCCACCGCCGCCGGAGGCCGTGTCCGACGTATTATCGGCGCTGGAAAAGTGGCTTCATGCCGACGATCCGCTGCCGCCGTTGGTACGCGTCGGTTTAGCGCACGTTCAATTCGAGACCATCCATCCCTTTCTGGATGGCAACGGCCGAATTGGGCGTTTATTGATTGCGCTGCTCCTGGACGCCGGATACCGAGTAACGCGAGCGGAATTGCTTTGCAGTGCCAGTGATCGCAGGAATAAGGGTAACAAACACACCTTTCCTCATCATAGCGCACCGCAGCACCGACATTGGCCTGCTGAAAACACTTCATGAGCATGTGGGCAAATTTCTCCGGATCCGGAGTGAATTGGATTCGCATTTTATCCAGCATGCCCATCGCAAAAGCTCCAGAAGCATTTCCATCGGCTTTCCTTGCGCCGTTTCTGATACTATAAACCCCTTTGCCCCCGCGATG
>JAJZCT010000174.1 GCA_021828925.1 Planctomycetota bacterium | reverse complement strand
GATACCTACAAATGGGAAATGGAAGAACCCGTCACCCAAAATGATGTCCCCGCTCCGCCGCTGCCTGCACAGCTTTCCGACATGATCGGCAAGCTGCTGCAACACGAAGAAGATCTTACCAGCGATATGGAATCTCTGGGCAGTAAATGGAACGATTCAATGAACAAAGGCTTGGGTTGGGGCGCTCTCGACGGCCCCATCAGCGATATGAGTGCCCAGGGCGTCACTGGCAATACCATGCCCAAAAATGATGAAATCCAGGGCCGCAGCGGCTCGGGGCGTGAAGGCCGGGCCAGTGGAGAAATGGTGGGTGCCACCGCCACCGATAAAGGCGGCCGCCGCACGCCCACGCGGTTAACCGGTGATCAATTCAGCTCCGGCCAGATAAAAGATTCCTCCAAGCAGCCGCCGGGCGGCGCTACCGGCGGCGGAAAAGCGTCTGGTTACGGCGGTGCCGGACTGGAAGGCCCCGCCCCGCTGAGTATGCAAAAAGATATTAAGCGCATGGCCGGAATTCAGGCACAACTGATGAATCAGACCGATCGCCTGCGCATTCAATTACGGGCCGCGGGTTTTAACAATTTCAAACTCATAGAATCCGCTGTGCTTATGCAGGATGCACAACAAGCCATGCACGCCTACCATTATCATACTGCCCTGCTGTATCAGAAATTAGCCAATCAAAGCCTCAATACCGCCAAGGTCATTAACCAGGCTGAATCACGATTAACCTTGGACAACTCAACGGTCGGCCACAAGACGCTGCATAAACTTTCGGACTCCATGCTCGGTGCCATGCCCAAAGGCTATGCCGATCCGGTGAAAGCCTATTTTGAAAAGCTCTCGCAATCTTCCAAGTAAAAAAGACGCGGGCAATCCGCTTGCGGCACATTGCGACAATCACTGTGCCGCCGGATTTCCCTTCGCGCCCGCATGGCCATAGCGCTGCAATGCCGTGCGATGCGGTGTAATAAAGTCAATGATCGGGTGACATTTCTATTTCGGCTAAGCACGTTATATTTCTATTTCTTAGCAACAAACAACCCCACCCAGCCATTTACATTGCCTGAAAATCCTGTAATATCCCTTGTGTGTCCACGAGCGGTATTTTTAACCTGAGGCGATTTCTGTTGGTTTGACAGATGTCGCGTTTACTGTGTTGACCTTTATTTGGACTTGCCATCATGCGAACGATGTTGTTACCTGACGCCCAACGTTATGCCACAGTCAGTGCTGCGGAGCTGCGCACGCACTTTCTTATCGAAAATCTTTTCACCGCCGGCCGTATTGATCAGGTTTGGTGTGAAGCGGACCGGGCAATCATCGGATCAGCGGTGCCGGTTGGCAATCCTCTGCCGCTGGAATCCGTGCCCGAAATGCGCTCCACTTTTTTTTGTGAACGCCGGGAAATCGGCATTCTCAATATTGGAAACGCCGGTACGGTGACCGCGGATGACAAAGTGTACACCTTGGATAACCTGGATTGCCTGTATATCGGCATGGGATCTAAAGATATCCGCTTCAGCAGTCAAACGCCTGAAAAGCCGGCTCGCTTTTATCTTCTAAGTTACCCAGCGCATCATGTTTATCCCGTTGCATTAGCGCGCCGAGCCGACGCCCAGGCGGTAAAACTTGGCTCTGCCGCAACATGTAACAGTCGGACCATTTATAAATTCATCCACCCCGAAGGGATTAAGAGTTGCCAATTGGTCATGGGCTTTACGCAGTTGGATTCCGGCAATGTCTGGAATACCATGCCGCCGCACACGCATTTGCGCCGTTCGGAAGTTTATCTGTATTTTAACATGGCCGCCGATGCCCGCGTGTTTCATCTCATGGGCCGCCCGGATGAAACGCGTCACTTGGTCATCGCCGACCAGCAGGTGGTTGTGTCACCCGCCTGGTCCATTCACGCCGGTGCCGGTACGGCCGCGTATGCGTTCTGCTGGGGCATGGGCGGTGAGAATCAGGCATTTAATGATATGGATGGGTTGACGACTGCTGAGTTGATCTAAGGCCCTGATGAACGGACAAGCCGCTGGTTATTAGCGCGGTGCTACTAACGATACCGGCCTGACTGGAGATCTTTCCTCATGCTCAATGAAAACAAGTTTCCAAAACGTGCGGCATTGCTGCTGCTGGGCACGCTGCTGATGTGTCAGGCCGGTGTACCCTGCCGCGCTGCGACGATCAGCCGGGCGCGAATTGTTTCCCAAATTGAACGCTGCGCGAACGTCGAAATATCCATGCTTCCCCGGAATCCCCGTACCGGTTGGGTGCATGGCGTATTGTATATCGGTTTGGTTGATCTATATCGCGCCACCGGCGATAAAACCTTTCTTCAACCTGTACTGAACATTGGAAATAAAGTTCATTGGCACATACGCCGCTTCGGACACAAACTCACCAGTGAAGGCTCTGGTAATTCCTACTGTTTCGGCCAGGCCATCACCAGTATCGCAGCCCTGCATCCCGGATCAGTAACGCTGACACCCTTGGAGGCGCGATGCAATGAGATGCTGCGCTATTTCAAAACTTCCAATGGCAACCCCGACAAACTCGCGTGGTGGTGGTGCGATTCCCTTTTCATGGCCCCCACGACATTCGCCCATCTTTCCATTCTTACACATAAATCGAGATATGTCGATGCCATGAATCAGCAATGGTGGTTCGTTACGCATCTGCTCTATGACAAAAAAGAGCATCTGTTTTTCCGTGATCACCGCTTTTTCAAAAAAACCGCGGCCAACGGCCAAAAGGTATTCTGGTCCCGCGGCGAGGGCTGGGTGCTGGCGGGCACCGCGCGCGTGCTGAAATATCTGCCCGCGCATTTCCCGGACCGCAGCCGATATGTCAAGCTTTTTCATCAAATGGCCGCCAAAATTGCATCGTTACAAGGTGCCGATGGAATATGGCGGCCAAGTTTGCTGGATTACCACCAGTTTCCAACTCCGGAAAGCAGCGGAACCGCGCTGTATTGCTACGCCATGGCCTGGGGAATCAATCACCATCTCTTAAACAAAAAGCGGTATATGCCGGTGGTGGCAAAAGCCTGGGCTGGCCTGCTGTCCATGCGCAACAAAGCCGGTGATCTGGCCCACGTACAAAAGCCCGGCGACCGCCCCGCCATGGTCACCCCCGATGTCACCAAACCCTACGCCTCCGGCGCATTTATCATGGCCGGCGTACAACTGCTGAAATTAGCCCCCTTCACCCTGCCCCCCATCCCGAAGTTACACGACAACAACCGGTGAGGGGGCAATCATTTAATCGTCACTGAGTTATAAGGGCCACAATCCAGCCATGCTGCTCGACTGGCCCAATGGACTTTGAAAACGTGTTGCTATTGCTTAACCGTCTTCCAGAATTTTGTTTCCACCTGTTGAAATTGGCTGAAGGTGGTGTTGAGTTTTCGCATGAGTTGATGCAACTGTGCCTGCTGGGCCGGGTTTTGCGGATTAACCGCGGAGGCTTTGAGCACATCCGCGGCGTGTTGCAGGTGCCGCGCGGCTTGATCAAACTCGCGCACGGCGTCATAAATTTCTACGTTGTTGATTTCTTTTTTACTGGGCTTGTAAAGCAACCGCCAGGGGCTGTGGCGAATTTCCACGGCGAAGGTTTTAAGATTCACCGAAGCGCCGTGCAAGGCCCGGATGATACTGTCTATGCGGTCCTGATTCTTGGCCAACAGGGAATTGGCTTGTGCGGTTAACGCAGTACTGTTGGTGAACGTGGCGTGCACCTGATTCAGGTCAGACTGCGCTTTGGCCAATAATGCGGGGATGGCTTTTTTTATATCAGCTGTGACGGCGTTGATATTTACAACCGCCCCTTTTCGACCGGAATGCAGCAGCTTGCCGGCTTGATCCATGGCATAAGCGGTCTTATCCGCAGCAACATCGTATTTGGCGACAACGGGTTTAATTTCCCCATGCACCGACTGCAACACACCAGCGGCACCGGTGGCGGCCGTGCGGAGAGAGTCAGCGGTCGCTCCGAGCTTGGTTAAATCCGCATTTATAAGCGGCACGGTGGTCGTGCGAACTTGCGTCACCATCGCTTTAATTTGCGGAGCCAGTGAAGCCACCGTGGCCAATGCATGACTAATACCGCTGGGCCGACCGGTTAGAACGTAATCCGGGGGCAACGGCGTTCCCGATCCCAGACTCACAAAATTCAACCAGCTTGTGCCGGTGATGGTGCCTCCAATAACCACTTGAGCACCCGTACGCAGCGTATATTTTTTTGGCATGGTGAAGGTGACCCGAACAAAAGGTTTTTTTACATGGGTAATTAAGCGGATGGATTGGATTTCCCCCACGGTAAAACCCGCCACGCGCAAATTATCACCCACCTGCAGGCCGCCTAAATCATCACGCAGCGAAAAACGGGCGGCACGCACCTGCATAGGTTCAAATACCCGGGCAAAGCCTTTGATGGCCACGATCAAAACCAGAATAAGCATGATGCTCAAAAGCATAAACACGCCCGCACGAAAGGCATCACGTTGTTTTTTTGCCATAGGGCACCTCATGTATTTTACGTCCAAGAAGTTCAGCTTTGTAACTGACTTGATCCGACGGATTTACGAACGGCCCATCCAGGCGGCCGTCAATAAATTGTCGCACCAGCGGATCAGTGGTCGTGCGAAAATATTCCACCGAGCCGACGGCGGAAAATTTCCCATCGAATAATAAAGCCACGCGATCGGCAAGCTTAAACGCGGATTGCATATCGTGGGTAACCACAACGCTGGTAGTGCCCATTTTATCTTTTAGATTCATAATCAATTCATCAATTTGCGCTGTGCTGATGGGATCCAGACCCGCGGTCGGTTCATCATAGAATAAAATCCGCGGCTGCATCATCAACGCCCTGGCCAGACCTCCCCGTTTTTTCATACCGCCGGAAAGTTCCGCGGGCAGTTTATCAATATGCTCGCGAAGACCGACGAGTTGCAGATAAATTTGTGCCATAAGATCAATCGTTTGATCATCCAGATCGGTGTGCTCCCGGACGGGCAACGCGAGATTTTCCCGCAAAGTCATAGAGTTAAACAACGCCCCGGTCTGAAACAGCACCCCTACAGACTTCCGCCAGGAATCCAACTCGCGGCGGTCCATATCATCCAGGGATCGCCCGCGAATCAACACTTGCCCGGAATCAATTTTGACATGCCCCATAAGCACCCGCAAAAGCGTGGATTTTCCCGAGCCTGATCCGCCCATGATCACCAGCGTTTCTCCGGGAAAAATATCCAGATGGAGATCGCGGTAAATCATCCGGTCGCCGAAGTGTTTGTTGATGGCCCGAAGTTGAATCAATGGTTCCGGCATTACACGCCCAGATAAAAGAAGACAGAAGTGAAAATCAGATCCACCAATATCAACGCTACAATGGTGAAGACCACGGTTTTGCTGGTATTCAGCCCCACCCCCTCGGCCCCGCCGCGGACTTTCAACCCCAGGAAGCAGGCAATGGCGGTGATCAGCACACCAAACACGCCCGCTTTGATCAACCCGGTAACAAAATCACCGACTTTCAGAATCGCCAATGCGTGATGGGCGTATTGCATGGCACCAAGATGCAACAGCAGCGCCGACGCCACCAGACCACCGAACATCGCGGCCAAATCTCCCACCACAGTCAGGCACACCATCATGAACATGCCCGCCAGCACGCGCGGCACCACCAGGAAACGGATGGGATCAATGGCCATGGCCTCCATGGCTTCAATTTCCTCTCCCACCACCATTGTTCCAATTTCCGCCGCGATCGCCGCCCCGCCGAACCCGGTCATGACCACAGCGGAAACCAACGGTCCCATTTCCCGGAAAGTCGCCAGGGCTACTACGTCCGCGGTCACGGGGACGATGCCGAATTTAGCCAATTCCGGTGCCATCTGCATGGCCAGAATGGCCCCGATGCAGAACATCACCAAAGAGACAATAGGAATGCTCTCCACACCGATGCGATTCATTTGTATCCATAAATTCCGCCAGGCCAGATGCCTGCCGCGCCCGCTGGATAGCGCCGGGGCGATAGCCCGAAGCGTGTCCAGGAGCAGATAGAAAAAATCGCCGAAGAATTCAATCGCGGCGCGCATCGGCACCTCCGACGCTTTGGCCGGATGATTTTTGCGGCGGCGCACAATGCGGACAGCTCCGGGGAACAGCACAGGACGATCCAGCCAAGAGTTCAGCCGCTTGGTCGGCGGGCATATCATCTACCATGATGACCATATCATCAAGATGCCCAATTTCAATTATGCCGCGCACTTCTTTATGCACATGAGCCAAATAAAGTTGTGCATCAGGAGGAAGATGCTGCAGTATTTCCGCCAAAATAGCCAGGCCCGCTCCACTGAAGCGATTCAACTGCTCCATTTCAAAAATCAGCTTTTTAGGTTTAAGTTGGTCCACGATGGCCAGCAGTTCTGTACGCAACAGGGGACATAGATCAAAGGTCATACCGACGTTAAGGCGATAAAAAACGCGACCCGCCCCAAGATCCTCAACGGTTCCCAAGGCAGAATGCGGGATAGACTTTTTGCGAAATATCATGACGCGCCCCCCCGATATCGCGGTAACAGTGCCAATATGCCCGAGTTTGGGTGCAGGTAAGTGAAAATCATTGCTGCGCTGCGTTGCAAACCACTTTTTCCACCGCGCCGTGGCCGTGTCGCGGCGCGTTTTAGAGGCATAATATATAAACCCAAATTGCCGGCCGGTGATTTTATGCAGAGCATAAATAGCATAAAAGCGAATGGCTGAATCTTGGCTCGACAAGGCTTTTATCAGCGTGGGAATCGCCTTTTTATCATCCTGGCGGGCGGCCAATTTCATCGCAGGAATCTTCAAAGCCGGATCATCACTGGCTAAGTCAGGCCGGCCTAATGACAAAAGTCCGCAGCCTGTCAGCAGCAGCAGGGCCACAACCAGAACTGTAGATTCAGTGACCCGCATTGTCCTGTTCCTAGCAGACACTACCGCGCAAAACGATCTACCGGCATCCATCATAA
>JAJZCT010000173.1 GCA_021828925.1 Planctomycetota bacterium | reverse complement strand
AGTCAAGCCACACGCTCGGTTCCCACCACATTGGTAAGAATACTTTCCAGCGGGTTATCAAGAATATACTGCACGCCTACCGCCGCGGCTAAATGAACAACATAATGGCACGTCCCCACCAGGCGGGATATCACCGCTTCATCCATGATACTGCCGGGAATAAAGCGCAACTGCCGATTGGAAAAAAGATGTTCAATATTGGCTCGCGTTCCGGTAGATTCGTTATCTAATATATAAACCGAGTCACCACGTTGCAGCAGGCTTTCCGCGAGGTGTGAACCAATGAACCCCGCCCCACCGGTAATTAAAATTCTTTGCGTCACAACTTTTCTCCAAATCAGATTCACACTTGCCAGAAAGCTAATATCGCATGAAAATCGAAAAAATGGAACGTAACATACAATTTAAATCGTCACCGGATGGCTTCGAGGTTCTGCCTGGCTGCACACGCGGGTGGCTTGACTGGCGACGATATCGGTATACCATCGCGTCTTAGTTCGCTGGGCAAGAGCCTGATATTGGCGGCAGTTTTCGCCGACAGCGGGAGAAATTGGCAGGCCGGAGTATAATGGATCATTCGGTTCGACATAACGAACGCCCGCGGGAACTCAAGTGGTATCACGCTTCCGGCATTTTATATGGTGATTGGGGCACGAGTCGCTTTTACGTTCTCGGCCTGGCGTTCTTTTATTCGCTATATCAGAGTTTCTGGTATGTTTTGGCTGTTGGGGCGCTGGTTGCCTTGGTGGGCTGGGCGTACACGATCATCTGTCGATGCTTTCCGGATGGCGGCGGAGTTTACTCCTCGGCCAAACATTTAAGTCGACAGTTGGCGGTCATTGGGGCGCTTTTGCTGTGTGCGGATTTTATTGTCACAGCGGCAATGTCCGCTTATGACGGGATGCAATATATCGGCGTGCCCAATGACGGCCCACTGGTACCGATTTGTGGCATTGGCGCCATTATCCTCATTGGTATTTTAAATTATTTTGGACTGCGGAAAGTGGGAGTTCTGGCCCTGATGGCGGCGCTGGCCACATTTGTGTTGACGCTGATTATAACCGTATTCAGCGTGCCACATCTGGCTACCGGTTGGCACCGAATCATGACGCACGGACAGCTTACCGGGAATTTAGGGGATCAATGGTTCGCCCTGGTCAATGTTGTTCTGGCGCTTTCAGGCGTGGAAGCGGTGGCGAACATGACCGGCGTAATGGTTCGTCCCGTCAAGACGACTGCCCGCAAGACGATTTTACCCGTGCTGGTGGAAGTGGTAGTCTTAAACGCGATATTGGCGGTAGGCATGTGCGCCTTAAGCCCGAACCCAAGCAAGCCGCGGGAGAAGTTTACTACGCCGGCGGTGGTTCTGCATCATCAGGTACATGTGTTCAAGGCCCGCCATCCAGACTGGCAAAGCCATCCGCAAATGGTTGGACAGGTCAACCGGATGGATACCAACTACCATCGTGAAAATGAGATACAAAATGAAGTTTTACGCGTGATGGCCAGCGATTTTGTCGGCCGCCCTTTCGGCTGGATATGCGGCATAGTATTTGGATTATTACTTATTTCGGCAGTCAACACCGCTATTGGCGCCATGATGAGTATTCAGTACACGATGTCCCGGGATAATGAATTACCGCGTTTCTTATCCCGACTCAATATGTTTGGTGTACCGTGGCTGGCGCTGATACCGGCGGTGATTGTTCCCGTTCTGATTTTGAGTATTTTTCACAGCCTAAGCACCCTCGGTGATTTATATGCTATTGGCGTGGTGGGCGCCATTACGATTAACCTTTCAAGTGCGGCTATAAATCGGGAACTCAAACTTCAAACGTGGGAGCGAATATATCTGGCGGCGGTCGGCGTGATTATGGCCGCCATCGAACTTACGTTGGCGCTTCAAAAACATGAGGCCCTGATATTTGCCCTTAGTGTTCTGGCCAGCGGACTACTTGCGCGCTTTTACACCAAACAGTATCCCGGTCTAAGTGCGGTAGTACGATCGCGGGTCCTCGCGGTAAGTTCCGCTCTGGCGTTCGCAATCAGCCTGGCCATGCTGAAGGTGGCGTTGGTACTTTTGCACCACTACCCCGTTTACGCCGGGTGGTTATTTGCGGCAGTCGCAATTTTTTTCATCTTGGCCGTCACGGCGATCTATCAGTTACGTTTGCTGGCACCGAAAATCAAGGCATCCGAGGCGGCCAAGCTTGAGGCGCAGACATCACGTGAGCTATTGGCTTTTGGGACGCCTGGAAAAGAATTGGAAATGTCCATGCCCAAGGTACTCGTGGCCACACGAGGATCTCCCCGCTTGTTGGATTTTGCGGCACAATATGCCAAGCAATCAGGGGCGATTCTTTTTGTCATTTTCGTGCGTCAGTTGAATCTTGCGTTTGCCGCCGATAGTCAAGGACCGACACTGGAAGAAGACCACGAGGCCATTGCCACATTCCGCAAAGCGCAGGACGTATGCACCAAGGCGGAGGTTCCACTGGTGCCGATTTATGCCGTTTCACCGGATGTAGCGTATACCATTCTTGATTTTGCGGCCACATACTCGGTTAATGCGCTGCTGATGGGCGTTTCCCATCGGGGCACCATGCTACGGGCATTACAGGGCGACACACTTACGGCTGTGGCCGATCAACTGCCGCAGGATATTCCGTTGTTAATTCACGCATAAAATGCGGTGCTGGTGAACTTGGAAAACGCCGTGTTCAGGGGCTTGTTTATTTTGTTTGAGGCTGTAACACCAATGAATGTAACGATGAAACCAGACTGGCATACCAATCCACGGGCCGACCTGCCTGAACATATTCACGGATTGATTTTTGATTGCGATGGCACACTTGTTGATACCATGCCCATGCACTATCGGGCGTGGCAGACCGCATTGGGTGAAGCCGGGATTCCGCTTGCTGAAGATGAATTTTACCGCCTTGCCGGCATGCCAACATTACAAATCGCACAATCCCTGGCGTTGGAGCATAAATCCAAAGTCTCCGGCGAGCATATTACCCATCGCAAGGAAGAAGCGTACATTCAGAGCATCCCGGAAATTGCCATGATTCCCGCGGTTGTGGCCATTGCCCGGCGCGAACATGGCCGTCGGCGGCTTTCTGTAGCCAGCGGTGGAATTCATCGCATTGTGGATCATCAACTGCGCGCCGTCGGCCTGATGGAATTATTTCCGATTGTTATTTGTGCCGATGATGTCGAACATGGAAAACCCGCACCCGATTCGTTTCTTGCGGCGGCTTTACGAATGGGCCTGAAGCCCGAAGAGTGCATCGTGTATGAAGACGGCGAGTTGGGCTTTAAGGCGGCGGCGGCGGCCGGCATGAGTTGCGTGGATGTACGACCATGGTATGGAATTCATTTGTAGGCGTGACAGAGCACTGGCCCAACAGGCTTAATGCACATCCACAGGTTTGCTGCGATACTTTGGTATTTTCAGAAACAATACAAAGGGAATGCAGCATAATACCAGCACGGCCATTAAGCGGAAGTTGAACACATACGCCATGACGCCGGCTTGTTGAACTACTGATTGGTAAATCAATCCAAGTGCCTGTTTATGGGCCGTAATCGCCGGAGCGTGCTGGGCGAACATGCCCTGGATCTGGTGCAGCCGGGCGTTAAACACCGGATTCAATTGTGTGGTGTGTGATACCAGCATATTCTGGCTGCTTTGACTTTTACGGCTAAGCAATGCGGTGGTCACCGAAATACCGAAAGCGCCGCCGATATTCCGCATCAGGTTGTAAATACTCGCGGCATTGCCCATCTGATCGTTTCGCAATGTTCCGACCGCTGTGGTCGTCAGCGGTATAAACAACATGCTTGTGGCAAATCCATTGATAATGATGGGCCAGGTAACGCTGAATTGACCAATCTCAGTATCCACGTGCCCCAGCAGAAAGCTGGAATAGGCCAGGGCTAACAGGGCACTGATCATCAGGAATCGGTTATCGATAAGATTAGTCAAGCGCCCGATGATCAATACACCGACCACCGAACCCAATCCGCGCGGACTTACCGCCAGGCCGCTGTCCAAAGCGGAGTATCCCATGATAGTCTGAAGAAAAAGCGGCAACAACGCCGTGGTGGCGTAAAGCACAATACCGACAATGAATATCAATATTGTACCGATCAGCAGATTACGATTCTTCAAGACCCGCAAATTTACCAGAGGGGCGTCACTGGTGAGTTCCCACGCAATAAATGCGAGAAAACCCACTACGGCAATGGCCGCAAACCACCGAACCCATACCGCGCCGAACCAGTCCGCATCCTGTCCTTTATCCAACATGATTTGCAGCGCGGCAATCCATACCGAAAGCAGAATAAAGCCGACGGTATCGAGTCTGGTCTTTATGGCATGCCGGATGTAGGGTGGATCCTCCACATACGTTTGCACCATAAGAAAAGCCACCATCGCAACAGGGATATTAATATAAAATACCCATCGCCAGGAAAACGAATCGGTAATCCACCCGCCGAGCGTCGGCCCGATCACCGGAGCGCAAATCACGCCAAAGGTGTAAAACGCCATGGCTTGTCCGCGCTTTTCCGCAGGGAAACTTTCCAGCAGAATCGCCTGTGCGCTGGGCTGTAAGGCCCCCCCGCCGGCCCCCTGAATAACCAGCGCAAAGATCAAAAATGGAAAATTGGGAGCCGCGCCCGCCATGACGGATGCGGCCGCAAAAATCGTAATGCAGGTTAACAAAAACCGTTTACGGCCGAACGTTCGGCTCAGCCACCCGGCGGCGGTCAATACCACCGCGTTGGAGATCAGGTAACTGGTCAGTACCCAAGTTGCGTCATCCGGTGTAATGGACATGCTGCCGGCGATATGCGGCAAAGCCACATTGGCAATGGAGGTGTCCAGCACCTCCATAAACGTGCCCAGCATCACCGAGACCGCGATCATCCACGGATTGGCCTGCGGCTTCCACAGTGCGTGGTCCTGCGTCAATGCAGTGCTCACAGAGTCGCTCCCGTAGTTTTTTCCGCATTTTTAAGCCGCGTTGGCGGATAGTTTGTACATAACAAACCGCACCATCGTGTTAACTGTAAATACGTCACGAAATTTACTGATATCCGGATCCTGTTCAAACGTAGCCATATCCGCCACGGCAAATGGCATGCGCTTTTTGAGTTCTGCGATTCCGGCGGCCGTAAGTTTACCGTTACTGACCAATTCCGGGTTCGTCAGGAACGACTCAATACTCATATCGCCGGGTTGAATTTTGATCCCGAATGCTTTTTCCAACTGGAATTGAATGTCCAGATAATCAATGGATTCCGCACCGAGATCCTGCGTGAGCCTGGATTCCGGTTTAACGTCGTCGCCGTCCACCGCCAAGGCGGAAGTCAAAACATCACGGACTTTGGCAAAAACTTCTTCTTCTGTCATCGGCATGTAATACTCCCGTTATCCTTCTGCAGGAAACACGTAAGAAACTAAAATCACGACCCAGCCATCCCCGGCGATAAAAGTCGCACGACTGCTACCGGCACGCGCAGGCAGCAGGTTCACAGTTCTATCACGCGACGACGGCGCGCTGAAGCTGCCGCCATTGCCGCCGCAATTGTTCTATCATAACATCATCCAGACCGGCGAGGCTGGAATCCGTATCCTTAAGACTTTTATGTACCAATTCAATACGACCTTGAATCGCTGTCGCCTCCCCTACGGTACCACGAATCTTAAACTCACTGCCATGTGCCGCCATCCGAATGGCCTGTGCATTTACACGCAAGGCATTGCCCGGAGCCACGAATGAGCCGTACCGGATTCCCCGGGCTTCCCGCAGCACCACCAGGCTGTGCTGAAACCCCTGCCATTCGCGCACCAGCCACGCCGCCGCCTGCACTGCTGCTTCCAGCATCATCACACCAGGCAGCACTGGAAAATCCGGAAAATGGTCCGCCAGATATTCCTCCGCCAGGCTCACCTGCTTGATCATGGTGATGGCCTTACCGGATTCCAGACTAACCAGAGCATCGACAAGGGAAAATTTCAACTCAGAACACCTCGTTCAGGCGGCCTTTCAGCCAAAAGCCCACCGGGAGCGGCACACGCCTTCCAACTTCCGGTGGCATGATGCATTTTTACACGCTTTGCGGCGTTTTGACAAGAAGCGTTACCGGATGTTCCCAGTCCGTTGGCTGGATCAGGGATCACACAGGACGCATTTATAAAAATCTTCAAAGGTACGAATGGGATCGAGCCGATGGTCAAAGGAGTTATATGGAGGTCAAGCTATTTTTATACCTATCTGTGTCAATAATTTATTTGACATTCATGTAATTTAATTTATTATGAAAGGAGGTACGTAAAAGCGGCGGCAAACCATTGCGCGGTTATTCGTGTCGGGTTCGCTGGTTGTTAATTTACCTTTTTAATGGAACCGTTCCACGATCCCCCCGAATCGGGACTTTGGCGGTTTGGCTGTATTGTTCAGTAGTTCTCAAAACTGCATCTTGGAGTCTATATATGGTATCGAAAGCGGATATGGAAAAAAGCCAGGCGGAATTATGCGATTTGTTTCGGCTTCTGTCTGATCACACGCGACTGCAAATTGTCCTGTTTTTGGCTACAGGTGAGCACACCGTTGGGGATTTGTGCGCTGCCCTGGATTTGCCGCAACCCACGGTGAGCCATCACCTTGGTCTGCTGCGGATGAATCGTCTGATCGTCAACGAAAGACAGGGAAAAAAGGTTGTCTATTCCCTTGGCTCTTCCGCCAGAAGTCTGAAGAAGGCGATTAAATTTTCGGTTGCCCCCTACGTGGTAACCCTCGACGACGACCGTTGAATTGTAACGCTCCGCGGCCAAGCAAGTTTCCACTAAGGGGACGGTTGCCCAAATTACTTCCCCAAAGCCCGGCCTGCGGTCCCTCACATAGCCGCCGGCTCTGCCGGTGGTGACGTGTTCCATTGCAGCGCAAATCGGGAAATTATTTTGGTACTGTTCCTAAAGTGCTGGTTCGCACGTCACTGGTTCAATTGTCTTCCCACAGCG
>JAJZCT010000172.1 GCA_021828925.1 Planctomycetota bacterium | reverse complement strand
CTGCGAAGCGGCACGCCGTAGACCATGATATCAACCCGACCGGTGGGCTTGCCGCTTTTCAGATAGTAATCTGCCCGCCACAGGACGAAAGGTGGTTGCGGTCCCTTTACGTCGTACGCTACACCGGCCGTTAGAAACTCCCGTAGCGTCATGCCTTTGACGTCGAAATGCATGGGGGCCTCGTACGCCTTCGTTATGGCCATTCCCCCCGTATCCGGGAAAAACCCATAGCGTCGATCACCCACGCAGATAAGGCCAACGAGCGGAAACTGCTTTCGGATAATCCGGGCGGCAACTTGCTTCAGACTCATCGTACCGTGGAATGTCAGCCGCTGATTCAGCGGATTGGCCTCCCATTTGAGCGCCTTTGTATACACGATATGGATGATGTGACTATTGAGTTTATCACGCCAGACCGTACAGGCAGGCAGTTTGGCTCGCAGGAAGCTCACAGCCGCGTTAATTGTCTTGAAACCCTGCGGTGGTGCGGCTGGCAGCGTACCGATGTACGTGCCTGTTTCAGTGGAGTAGGCATCCTCCACCGCGAGAAAGCAATGATGCTGACTCGCGAACGTAGCCCATGGATCGGCAGCAACCTTCACCGCTGCCGCGTTGGGCGAAAGGCCGGCCACGAGGGCCCCACCCAGTATCGCGGCGAACATGAACCAGATTGTTTGGCTCGAAGTTGCCGTGAGTTTGCCAGTATGGAAGTACGGTCTATTTGGCATGTTGGGACGGTCCAGTTTGAGAGTCGCTCGGGTTAGTGGATTTTTCCCCGGCTTTGGTAGTCTTTACCAACCGAGCATTGCCTTTCGCTCACCGCTTATCGCTGCTCATTGACTGCATCATAAACCAGTCACCAACCGCTGCAAGGCGTTTCCCGGCAGCTTTTTCTGCTGCGGCCAATGTGGCGTATCTTCCGGCGCCGATTTCGCGTGCCAGCGAGTTGAAAACATCGGCGTTTTTCTGGCAGTTTTCTACATTCAGGCGATACTGCCGTTTGGTCAGGACCCCCTCGTAGGTCGCCCTGGAATCCAACAGCCAATGGCCACCAATCCGGCGGAAGCGGAAAACGAAGTTGGGCATCGGCACAAATTTCTTTCCATTGAACCACAGCGTGCCAACCGAGGCGCGGTCGCCTTGGATTGTAGCCGTCTTGAGGTTCAACTCTGCGAGAAAACTCGAGAAGGATTCGGGCGTTGTAAGCGATCCGGTCATCTGTTTTTCGGGGTCAGCGCCGAACCGTTTGTGCAACGCGAGGCAATACCGGTGGACCGCGACAGCCTCCTGCGCGAGAGCCACGATGAAAGGAGGCGGGGCGGCACTGCCGTGGTAGCAAAGTTGTCTTACGTGTCTGAGATTACCGATGTGAACGGCCTTGGAGATTTCCTCCAAGGCTGTAATTGGTCCGGTGGCAGGAAGCACGTGTGGTGGAAACGGAGGCACCAACACATGCGCCGGCAGGTGCCGCTCGGGCTTGGGCACGAAAGGAACGGTTTTCCACTTGGGCGGGGCATTGTTGCGAAGAGTCATTTTGAGGATCGGCGAGGTGATGACCGCCGTGCCGTTCTTGGAGGCGATCCAACGCCTGACGTAGACGTACAAGCAGCAGGGACGCTTCCCCTTGGAATAGGCAGCCAGCGGAAAGAGCTTTTTCAGCGACGCGCCAGGGGCGAGCGTTGCGGAAAATGTGGCCCCTGTGGTTGGCTGCACGCTCATTCGGTTGCCTGCGGAATCCATTACCCATAACTGCCACCCATCGCCCCCGCCTCGGACGAGGTCTAGTGTGTCGCCGCCGCTGTTTTTGATAACCGCTTCCACGGCAAGCCGGTGGCGGACTGGAGTAAGCGTGATCAGAGCTCCGTCGAATCTCCGGACCGGCGGCGGCCCGGGCACCCACGCAATAAGCAGCACGCAGACCAACGGCAATAGCGCCACCGTTAACCTCAATCGGGGACATGGCCATAACTCGTTGATTCGCCTCATGGGTTGGCTCCTTTCTGCGCAAACGGTGATTCAATATGCCGCAAACCACTGTGGGTTATTCCAGGAGGGCTTGGCATTGCTATTCCACTGAGGAAGGCTTGGGAGGTCGGACCCGTGCGGTGGGCTTGCTGGTTCCTGCTGTGGATTGGCTAGCGTGAAGCCGCCGTTGTTCGGGTTGTCGGCAACAGCATCCCATCCCCAACTGACTTGGGAAAGCGGTGCGTAAATGCTGGAGATTCCGGAAGGTACAGTTGGAGTGAAGAGCAGATTGTGAGTAAAAGTCTCCGAGATCGTCACTTGGTAGGTGGACCAGTTCCCCGGGCCGAATCCCGAGCCTGCGGGCGGCGGGTCAACTCCGTAGGACGGTGCGTCAAAGCAGTACGCATAAGGGGCTACGCCGCCGGCACTGGCCGTCGGATAACTGTTCCAATAGGGGAAGTCGGTATCCAATGCGGGGGCGGGGACCGCGCTATTGGGGATCGTGTACTCAAAAGTGGTAACAGTTTTGGTGCTTTTATTATACTGCTCGGTTGTGACGGTTAGCCGATCGGTGATCTGAACCGTCGAAAGGTTTGGGATGCCACCGAATTGCGATGTTGGAATTGAAAAGTTGAGCTCAATTCCGGGATCGTTTTTTGTGCCCGCTTCGTCCCCGTCGTGGAGCGTGAGCACCCCAGGAGCGCCCTTGTAGTAGGTATCCAGTGCCACGGGCCCCAGATACTGGGTGGTAAAGCTCGGCCGCGGCCTGTAGACGCTGAAGGTTGTGTTCGCAGAAACCTCCTTGAACGAATCCGGGATTGTTCCTGTCAGCGTCACATTTTCATTTTCCGTGCTACCGCTGTCGGTGTCCATCCAATAGTAACTGAGGGTGGGCCGTGCCTCCGCCGTGGAGCCTAATGGGGTTATCTTGGCACTGCTGTTGTTGGCCGTGTAGCCCGAGATGACGGAGCCCGCGGGAGACCAAAACAGAAGCATGTCGCTCGGCCCGTACTTGGCGGAAAGTGTAACCTGCTCCCCTACCGAAACGTCCTGGGTCTTTCCGTCCAGGTCGGTGCCGCCATACTGAATCTGCAAAATATAACTCGTCAACTTGGCCAGCCCGGCGTTGCCGCTGCCAGTCCATGTCAGGTTGGCGTTTTTAGAATCTTTGACGGTCACAGTGCAACTCGCAGAAGGTTCCCAGTACCCGGGTCTTTCCGGCGTAAGGGTCACTGGTATTGTACCCGATGACGGGAGGGGCTTGGGCGAAAGATAATAATTCTGGGTGCCTGGGGCACCGGCGGATGAATACGTTCCACTCGCGGTGGGGGAAAACAGCAACGTCAGAGTCCATTTGTAGGTATCGGAAAGCGAGCCTTCGTCGGGACTCGGTACTGGCGGGTTATAATTCGACCCGATGGTGGCGCTGAGCGTGGTTGTTGCGGGCGAGCCGACCTTCACGAGCGGCGGCGAAAATGCCGACATGTTCACCGTAACGGTCACCGTGCCTGTGCTGGCGTTGAAGCGGGCGACGAAAAGGAACGCGATCAACACCAGCGCGGCGGCGACGCCAATCTCCATGGTGGTGGAGCGTCCGCGCCTCCATCACTAATTTCCGGGCGTTGATGGCGCGTTATGTTCCACCATGTGGTCACGCTGCTGGGCCTTTTTGATCGCTTCCAAGTCAGCTTTTCGTTGGGCCACCACTCCCGCCCTCCACTTGCGCATCCATCCTTTCATATATGCCATCATCTCCTTGCTGTTTTCCGCCGCCGCCGCCTTAAGCCGGGTCTTGAGTTCCGCTTCACAATTCGAAAAGGACCGGACTTTTCCAGTTTTGACTTTGTGCCTGAGCGAATTGTATATCGCGGTCTGGGCTCGCAGAAGCCTGTCCCAAATCCTCGGCGGCGAATTCTTCGGGAATTGTTGGGGATGTCCGGTGATCTTCCATTGGCCTCGAACGCGGCGGAAATAGACGCGCCACCCCGGAACCCATTTCCACACGACACGCGAAAATTCCCAGCAGCGCACTTCCGCTTGATTACCTTCTATTGTCAGCGTCTTCATATCCAAGAGCCGCAGCACGTTTTCCGTTGCTTCGATTGACGCTGTGGACGGGATGGCTCTGAACTGTCCTTGAGCCGCAGCGCCAAAATGCTGCCCCAGCGTAGCGAGCAACCTGCGCAGAGCCAGTTCGTCGTCAACCACCGCGAGGGTATGGGATTCGCGAGATGGTGCGTAGACCAGGCTGTGCGCAGCTTGGACATCTCCCCGCTTGATCGCGGCGGCAAGTCGCGCAAGGGCCGCGACGGGACCTGTCCTGGGGATTTCCCACGAATGCAATTGTGGTGTCGGAGGAATCTTTCGCGGGATCGGCTCGGGCCATGTAACATTCCGTGTTTGCCAAGTAATCTTTCCCGCACCGTTTAAGGTGAATCCGAGGAGGTTGGTCCCGAGCCTGACGAAATACCTGCGTCCCGTAATGTTGATCCATTGGGTGGTGGCTTGCATGATGTAACGCCCGGGTGCCTTGATCGCGAAATAGTTCCTCAACCGAAGATCTTTTACTTTGGTTTTGCCGGGACGGATAACGACGGTGGAGTTCGTCCATCCTTCACGGCTGATCATATTCATTTTATGTCCTGCTGTGGTGAGCGGTGCTTTTTCAAGCCGTCCATCGACCACACTAAACACACGCAGCCTCCAGCCGCCGGTCGGGCCGCTGGAGAGAGTGGCCACCGCGCTACCGGTGTTTGCTATTTCAGCCTCTACCGCTAAACCCGATTTTTTAGGAGCCAGTCGCGCCACGAGGCCATGGGTGGATCTTGGAAGCGGGCGAATCGGGCCCATCTCGGCATCCGAAAGTGCGGCCAGCGCCAACACTCCAAGCACCATCACCGGAAGCGGTATTACAGCCCAGCAACGTCGGACTATTGAGAACCAGCATAAGTTAAAACAATTACGCATCATTGTTCCTCCAGTTGGTCATAAGCCACTTGTGTCGGCATCACAGATGCTATATTTGCGGTCCATTCGGGCTCTTGCGACGGCGTCAACGCTTGGGGTTGAGACGCAATGCCGGAAGTGGGCGGCCACGAGCCAGCCCAACTCCAAGTCACCTCCTTAACGGGAACCGGGATCGAGTTTATGCCGGTGGGCGTAAACATCAGGTACATGTCGGCGTCGATGCTATCCGTTACCGACGACCAACCCGCAGTGTCAACGCCGGGTGCATCTGAGGTCGCGAGCGACGTGGCATTTTGCTGCTCAATGTGGTAGGGGTACGTCGTGTCCACATAGTCGCTGCCGGAGGTTGTCCGCGACGTTGTGTTCTGTGTGGCATTTGCCCACGTCGCCTGGTTGTCTGTTATTACCTGGACGGGGAAGAAATGGTCTCCGTACTGGGCGGGCGGCAATGTCCAAGATGCATTGAACTCAATGCCGGGCGTGTAAGTGCCCGACGGGTCGCGGTATGGAGTGTACGATCCTCCAAAATGCAGCCAAATGTCGTTGGAGACCCATGCGCCGGTGTTTGGATCCTGGTCGCCGGGGTAGTTATCATCCGCTGTCGTCGCGCTCTCGTCTGTGCCAGTAAACGTTGCGCTAGGCTCGAAAACATCGAATGTCGTTTTCACCACAGCCGCCGCCGTCGGAGGTTGCGGCAGCGTTCCCGTCAGGGTAACTTTTTCATCATCGGTACTGCCGCTGTCGGTGTAGACCCAATAGTAGGTCAGGTCGGGCTGTTCCAAGTCGGCCGATGTTACCGGCACCGCCTTGGCGCCCGTGGCGCTGGCCGTGTAGCTGGACACAATTGTCGTGCCCGCAACACTCCATTGCAGCGTCATGTCGCTGGGGCCGTAGCCCGCGGTCAGCGCGATTTGCTGTCCGACAGAAACATCTTGGGTCTCGCTGTCTACCACGTTGCCGCCGTATTCGATATGAAGGAGGTAACTCGTGAGGTGCTGCGGTCCCGCTTTGGCACTGCCGGTCCAGTACTGGTTGGTCTTGTTGTCTGTAACTCTTACGGAACAACTCACAGAAACCTCCCAGTAGCCTGGAATCAGCGGGGTAAACGTCAGCATCGCAGTCTGGCCGGGGCCGCTTGGCGGTTTAATTGGATCAGTATAACTGTTGGCTGGCGGTGAGCCATAGGGTGCGGGCTTTCCCTGTAAATTTAACCAGGTGCCCTTCCAGAGAACTTGGGCCGACCATGTGTAGGTTGCCGCGAGGTCGCCTTCGGGCACGCCCGATGGCGGGATGTATTGCCCAGAAAGCGTCGAGGTGACCGGGGTCTTCACCGCCACTACTTTCGTTCCAAATGGCGACATGCTCATGGTTACAGTCACCGGTCCGGCGTAGGTTAATGTCGCCAGTGCGACTTTAACAGCCACCGCGAACACGCACACAACTGCAAGCGGTACGGCGAGCCACAACGCGCTCCTGTGGCCGACGTTGCGCCCACCGGGCTGGAGTTTTTTTCCCGGAAGAATCACCGATTCGTGCCTATCCATTTCCACTTTCTCCTTTTCCGAGTTTTCCTGAATTGGGTTGCAGTTCATGGTTTTGAATCATGAATTTCCTCAGGCCTTTCCATTGCGCCAGCCGGGCGCGGAAGGCCTGGTTCATTTTGGTGTCAAATAGTCTCCGAGCCTGTTGTGTCCAGATGTCCATCTTCCAGCGCCAGCGGGCCAGCAGTCCTGGCGGGGCGTGATTGGCGGCGGCCATGCGGTACGCCAATAGCCGCGCCTCCCAACGGGCGGCGAGTCCGAGGTTGCCAAAGGCGTGCCGGGCTTGGTGAAAGATGGACTCTGCGGTGATGGCCGCGGCATTCTCGGTGAGGTCAATGGGAATCCGTGGCACGCGGTATTGAACACCCCACATACAGTGCAGCGGAGGATTTCTCGCGGCGGTTCCCGCGGTGCCAATCGCTGTCGTTCGTTGTTCGTTAAGCGCAGCGTTTCGTTGCCCGTTGAAGCGCAGCGCCATATCGGCTTTATCCAAAAATATGCCGCTGATCTCCGTATTCAGGCTGGAACCGCGCACGATGCGCACCATGTATTGCCCCGGCCCGGCGAGAGCGA
>JAJZCT010000171.1 GCA_021828925.1 Planctomycetota bacterium | reverse complement strand
CAATTCCGCGCGCAAAGAGTCCATATCGCCATTGTGCTCGATGAATTCGGAGGCACCGCCGGCCTGATTACCAGCGAGGACATCCTTGAAGAAATTGTCGGTGACATTGCCGATGAATATGAAAAGTTACCCACATCGCAAATCCGCCGCGTTGATGACCGAACCGTGGAAGTTGACGGCCGCGCCAACATTACCGACTTAAACCGCGAACTTGACTGCCATCTGCCGGAAAATCAGGATTATCAAACCATCAGCGGCCTGGTCATTCACGAACTAGGTACGATCCCCGGCAAAGGCGCCGCGGTCACCATTGAAAATATCACCGTCACAGTCACGGAATGCGACGTTCGCCGAATCAAAAAAGTCGTCCTCCAACTGCCTCAGCAAGCCGAAACTTCAGCCGAGATCGTCACGCCGGAGCCTCAGCCCACGTGACTATTTTCCGCGTTTCACTGACGGATTTATGTTCACGTCGAATGCCGGATCGTGCGATTACCAACGCGTGAAATTTTTTCGGTATGATATTATCGTCGGCCAGTGGATCGGTTAGACTGCGGAAAAAGGAACAGCATGACCCGTGATAGAGCAACCAAGCGTCATATATGATATTATCGTCGGCCAGTGGATCGGTTAGACTGCGGAAAAAGGAACAGCATGACCCGTGATAGAGCAACCAAGCGTCATAAGCGCAACGAAACTTCTGTGCCCCAACCTAAGGCCGTTGCACCGCCGCGTCCTGATCCGAAAACGCTGGAAATTGTGATTTGGCCCGATCCTGTACTGACCCGCCGCGCTGATGATGTCGGAACAATTGATTCCTGGCTGTTACAAGTCATTGAACGCATGAAGCAACTGATGGAATCCCATGAGGGCGTGGGACTGGCGGCGCCGCAGGTCGGTTTACCGTTGCGCTTGTTTGTGATGGCGGAAAAAGCCAAAGCAGACCAGGCCGTGGTCGTGATTAATCCTGTGCTGGAATTGGACTCTCAAACCGAAGAAGCGGAGGAGGGCTGCCTGTCCCTCCCGGGGATTCGCGGGCAAATCACGCGGGCGAAAAAGATCACGCTTGCCGGGTATGATCTTAAGGGCGATCCGATTTCCATGCCGCTGGAAGGATTCCCCGCGCGCATTGCACAACATGAAAATGACCACCTTGACGGCGTGCTGATCATCTCCCGAATGCTCCCCGCCGCGCGGATAGCCATTGGTAAAAAACTGCGTGAATTGACGAAGCTATCCTGAGGCGGATTAGCGGCGCGTACCGGGTTCCACCGCCAGCAGAGCCGGCGGCTTTGTGAAGATTGCCTGCACGCGGTGCGGAGGGAGAATGTTGCCGCGGCCGGCTCACGCGGTCCGGCGTTCGAGCACGAACGTGGCGTACTGGTTTCTCATGTCTTCACTACGCCGGCAGTAATTAAAATCTTGACATAGTCGTCAAGGTTGAGTGGGCAGTCGATCAGTGCATTGAACTGCTTACGAGTAAGCTTAACCTGCCTGGCCATTGTGCCAAGCAGACCGTCGTGGATTTCCTTTTCGCCATGACTGATCTTCGTGTAAACGATGGTCTTCTTGCCATCCACGTAGAGGCGGTAATGGATGTCCTTACTATTTTCACTTCGGAAGCCCTTCTTCTCCAGGCTGGCCGCCACGGCCTTTGCGGGTTTAGGCATGGGTGGCTCCCCCTACTGCGGGCTTTGCTACAAGTTGGAGAAGGCGGCCACGCAATTCGCAGGCGACCGCGTCGAGATTTTCTTCCTTTTCCTCCACGATGTCGCGGTAAACATAGGCAAACGTTTCATTCAGGTCACGAAGAGCGTCCTCACGGCGACTTGCGTACCCCCAAAGATTTAGGTCAGGGTGATGATAAATCCAAAGCCCATCAGTGTATTCAACGGTAACAATGATGGGAGAAGCGAGGATAAAGACCCTGCCATCATGCTCGAAGCGGCCAAACCGTAGTGGTTCCATACTGACTTGCTCGACATTTGTAATTTGATGAATTTTGGCGACATCGCCACGGTCATTGAGCGTTGCAAAGCCTGTAACCTCGACAGAGGAACCTGCGATAAGATTGGCGATCTGATCTCGAAGCGCGTCTCCATAGAAACAGTCTATGTCCCGCTGCCGGGACCGAATCGTGATTTTGTCGTCGCCGGCGTCGATATGAATTTTGATTAATTCGCCCACCAGCGTGGCCTCCTCCACATCGGGGGACTGGTCGCCGGGAAGAGAGTATATCCTCAACCGTTGGCGCATCTCGGAAGTAAATGTAATTGGCGGATGACGGCTAGGGCGGCAATTCTCAAGTTTGATGGCGTACTGATCGCCGGCGTTAGGCATGAGCACTTCGAGAGCCCGCACCAGAAATTCACGGTCGTGCGGAGAAAGATTGATGGTTGGAGCCGCATCCGTCTGAATTGCATTGGCCACATCGAACAGCAAATCCACCGCCTTTTCGCCGGTATCCAAGCTCGGATGCAGTACCTGATCCACCGTCAACTCCGCTTCGATGACCAGGTCACTGTGATGCGAAGTCGCAAAAGTTAGTTCCGAGGATGACCTGAACCTGTTGGACCATGTACCACGGCGCCCACCTGAGTAGCCGGAAACCGCAGCCGCGGCATGGAACATCGCCTGTTGAAGTCCCGTTAATTTTGATGCAACAACGGTAAGCGGAACCGCACCATTGCGAAAGCTCTCGCCGATAAAAAAGAGTTTCAATCTAGGGTTTTTGCCGGCCATGCTCATCCTTTACTTACGCCCACCATCCTACCCGAAACGCGGGAATAAATCATCAAAGGTAAATAGCTCGCGTTATGTGACGGACGGGCGGTTGGGTTTTTCCCAAGTTATTCGACGGGCGTTCCTTGATTATTTAGGGCGCGTAGCGGGGCTGGCGGTGACGTGGGTTGGCTGCAGGGCAAAGAGGGTTTGAATAAAATGACCGTCGTTGATGCGATCGATAATTCTGATGTTACGATGGGTCTGGTGGGCAATGGAAGTAACTTGCCGGGCAAAGACGCCTTCGTCGCGCGTGAGAATGTAGAGGCGATGCGGGCTGTGTTCGGCGATGGCGGTAAGTTGGGCAGAGGTTTTCATGGGCAGAATTTCATCGGCATAATATAATACTCCCAGCCACATCCGATCACCCATGAATGTGTAAATTCGATGGCCATGAACCACGTTCATCATTTGCCGGGTTTCCGTGCGATAGCGGCTTGTCTGATAACCTTTGCCGTCCATGTAAGCCCAGTTCATCGCCAGCATGAATAGCCAGCCCGCCAGCGCGTATATCCAGAAGGCGCGATCAAACTGACGGCTAAATTCCCAACGCCACAGCACCACTCCCATGGCCATGATCAGCAGAGCCACCGCCGCCCAGCCAACCGGGGTCAAAGCCGCCAATCCAGGCTTAAGCAAGGATGCCGCCTGCATGGCAGTCCAATGTCCGGAAAAATTTGGGGATGGGTGGTGCGCCAGCATGACAACGGGTATGAGAATCAAAACCAGCACGCCGGTGCCGACAAACATGACGCTTTGTGCCGCCAGAAGAATTTTTGCCGGCGTTTCGAGGTCCAGATCTTTTTTCAATCGGGCAAATTCCTGCCAGACCGCGGCGATCAGCAGAGCCGCAAAGGGGAAATTCTGCAGGGCATAGCGCTGTTTTTTTTGCGCCGGAATCGTCAGAAAAATCAGGCCCAGTACCAGGACGATCCAGAACATCCACCGACTGCGACGTTCCTGTGGTGTCGGCGGCGGATCGGATTGTGTGGGCAAGAAAGGTAATGCCAAGCCGGCGATAATCGGCGGGGTCCAGGGAAATACCCACGCGATCATCGCCAGATAATACCAGCGCGTATCCGGCAGCACGCTGACATATCGACGAAACTGGCGGGTCCAGATATGCCAGGCGCTTCCTCCATACTCACTGTGATACCGTAGGGTCACGGCGACAAGCCAGGGGGCGAAAACCGCAATGGAAACGATCAGTGCCAGGAGAATCCCCAGCCAGCAGCGGCTGTTTTTGCGATGCTCCCACAGCAGCCAGAAGCCGAAGGGCAGCAGCACGTACATCGGCGGCACCGGTCCCTTGCTTAATACGGCCAGCCCCAACGCCGCGCCGCCCAATCCGGACCAGACCCACCAGCGCCTGGGGTATTCAGCCGCGGCCAGCAATCCCAGAAAGCCCAGCGTGGTGAAGGCTGTCCCGTAAATATCATAAGACGCCATCCGAGCCTGACGGATGAACACCACCATGGAAGCAAGGGCAATGGCGGCAAACAACCCCAAACGCCGATCGCGCGAGGTAACACACCCGATGCCATAGGTGGCCCAGCAGGTAACCAGGCCCAGAAAAACCGAAGGCAGCCGAACCACCCAGAGGTTGTCGGTATGAAACAGCATCGCCAGGGCGGCGGGTATCCAAACCGGCAGCGGCGGCTTCTCCAGCCGCGGCATACCGCCCAGCGTGGGAATCAGCCAATGGCCGTCACGGTACGCTTCGCGGATGGGCACAAGATTAAACAACTCCATCATGGCGGTGGCCTGGCCGTGGCCCAATAATTCCAGGAACAGCGGCAGTGCGAAAGCGGTGATAATCGCCAAAGCACCCCAATGGGGAATATTCCAATCCGCGGCGGGTGCCATATTGCCGGTAGTGCTGCCGGAGTGAGGGTTAGAAGTGGGATTTGTTTCGTTCATGCCGGCCCAATGTGATCATGCGAATGTCTTAGTTGCAGCAGCGGCTTGCCGGGACGCCCGCGCCAGACCTGCCGCCCATGGCGGATTTCCCGCACGGTATACACCGGCTTGCGCTGGGCTTCAAAATACACGCGCGAAATTAACTCCGCCAGCAGTCCGGTGGAAAAAAACATCAGCGCCATCATAAACAGCATGGCACCAAGAATCAGCAGCGGCCCGTGCGTCGTAAGAATGCTGTAACCGCGAATTTTTTCATAAATTAAAAACAGGCCGATCAAAAAAGAGCCGGCCAGAGAGATTAATCCGATTTTCCCAAATAAATGCAGCGGCCGTGTGAGATAGCTATTGAGGAATTTAATCGTCAGCAGGTCCAGCATCACGCGAAATGTCCGGCCGATTCCATAATTGGACGGGCGGTATGGGGCGTTAATATTCTTGATGGGCACTTCGGTGATGGTGGCGCCGGCCATGGCGGCCAAAGCCGGGATAAAGCGGTGCGAATCACCATACAGATTCAGATGCTCAATAAGATCGCGGCGGTAGGCCTTGAACGTGGTGCCGAAATCATGAATCTCCACACCGGATATTTTTCGGATCAGCCAATTGGCGGTTTTGCTGGGTATACGCCGCAGAAACAGGCCATCAGCCCGGCGTTGCCGCCAGCCGGAAACGACATCATAGCCTTCCTCAATTTTGGCAATGAATTTCGGAATTTCGTCCGGGTCATGCTGTAAATCCCCGTCCATGGCGATAATGATTTCTCCGCGGGCATGATCAAATCCGGCCGCCAGCGCGGGCGTTTGTCCAAAGTTTCGCCGCAACCGAATGACCAGTACATGTTCATCCGCCTGCCCCAGGGTACAAAGCTTGTCATAGGTTGAATCGGAACTGCCATCATCAATAAAAATAATTTCGTAAGGCTTTCCCAAAGCCGCCAGATTACGCGTTAAGGCGGCGTAAAGCTCTGCGGCGGAGGCCTCTTCGTTATACATGGGAACAACCATGGAATAATAGGGCTGCGGCGTAACATGCTGCCAATCCGCAGGCGAGGGGGCTAAATGTGCTGAAATCATTTCCATATCAACTCCTGCCGGGATCTGTCGGCAGGTCCTTCACGTCACGCAGGGCCGTTTTAACCGGCCTGACAGATTATAAACCTTACTGACTGCGTTGGACATGCGCATAGTAGGCGGTGTTAAAGTCGCTGCGACCGGCACGGCGAGCATCGGGAAGCAGGCTTCCGATGTGCACGACCTTGCGCCGCAGGGCGATAGCCGCCGCCCCGGCACGGTGCTTAAAGCCGCGCACGGAAATGACACATTTGAAATTTTGCGGACCATTTTCAATCGTGACACTCACACCGTGCTTTGCAATAAACCCGGCGGCATGTTGCGCGTACCGGGGCAGCGTGGTCAAAATAACCAGGTACCACCGATTCGGGGAGCGAACAACCTGCGATGCGGGCACCACCTGGCCAACTTGAACACGCGGCACCGGCGGTTTTGACGGCGTGGCCGAAGATCCGGTCGCCGGGGTTGAACCGTTGCCATTAAAGGGCAGTAATTGCGGCTGCACAAGTCCCGGCGTAGGCGTGCCGGGCGAGATGGTAACCGGTTCCAGCGGCTTGTGGGCGGCGTGATGGCTGGTGGAAACAATGATGACCACCGCCAGAATCAACGCTACAAACCCCGCAACCACCACAAGTATCCAAGGGCGGAATCGGGCGAGTATCTGGTCCAGCAGTACCGGTTCCGGGGATGATTGCGATCCGGATGCCGGAATTTGTGCTTCCGTTTTCGCCGCCACTGCGGCAGGAAAAAGCGACGCTCTGGTCGGCGGCGGGCGGATTGAACCGGTGGCCGGTATGCGTAACGGTGTGCGATTATTCATGGACGGCGTGGATTCCACCGTCGGAGGCTTTGGTGCCGCCCCGGGAGTCTCCTTTTTAGGTGTTTTCTGGGCCGTCCTGCCCAACACTTCATAAAGAGTGGCGGCATCTTTTTTTCTATTTGTCGCCATACATCACCCCGAAAATTCGCCAGCCTGGCAATCCTTGCGAGCCGCGTATAGCGTAATGTATCGACCCGGAGCGGTATCTACAATCATCGGCGTGATTTTTTTTCAAGTCCACAGCTCGATAAATCCCGTATCATGGAATAATCAACGGTAATGGAATATCCGATGACCCTGGTTTTTCTTCATCCTGAACTGCTGGTACTTCCGGCGCTGGTCGCGGCGGGAGGCTGGTTTCTGCTGCCTCGAAGGGGAATCACTGAATACCCATTTACCATACTTGAATTCTGGCCGCGGGAATCCTACCAGGCCGCGGGCCGGTGGAAAGCCAAGCCGGATTGGCCATGGATATTAATTCTCGCGGCGGCGGTTCTCGCCGCACTGGCATTGTGTTCAC
>JAJZCT010000170.1 GCA_021828925.1 Planctomycetota bacterium | reverse complement strand
TGGAGAGATTATAGCCTTCTTGGATGATGATGTGCTAGTTCGCCGGCTGTGGCTGTGTGAACTTGTAAAAGCCTTCGATTCCCAAGAGCCGGATGTGCTGGTGGGACGGGTCTATCTAAACTGGCATAAGGTATCCCGTCCGACATGGTTTGACGCCGGTATGGGGCAGTATCTGGCGCAAGTTGACCTCGGCGATGTTCCCATGCTTTTGCAGAATCCATTGGGGGCCGCGGCCAATCTGGCCATAACTCGGGACATGCTGCAACGTATTGGAGGATTCCGTTGTCCGTTGGAACGTAGCGGCAAACGCACGGCCGGGGAAGATACCGATCTGATCGCTCGGGCGATGCGCGCCGGCGGGCGCGTGCTTTATGCCCCGACAGTGATGGTGGATCACTACGTAGCGCCGGCAAGATTGACTGTTCGGTACCTACGGGGGGTGGCGTTTGATGTCGGCATGGCCGAGTACCTTATGTCGCCGCATATCAAGCCTGGCGATTTGGCGGCAAATCTGGTCAGGAAAATTCCGCGTTTGTTTGAACGATCACTGCGCTGGCTGCTGGTATTTCCGTTTAATCGGCGGTCGGCGGCGCGTTTGCGGGTCAGCTTGGCCAAAACACGCGGAAACATCCGGGGAATTGTGCTCTGTGCGTGGCGTGGCATGTTGCGGCGCTCTGGGGGGCTGCCAATGTGCGGAGACTTGCCGGAATTGCCGGCCAAGATTGCTTCAGCTAATTTGGCGGTGCCGCCGGATAAATTTATTGCCGGTCCGCATGGATAATTCGGACACGCCCGTTAGAGACATTGATCCAACGGTTCGTGGAAATGACGTTCTGTACCATGCACCGGCCAACGCCGCATTGCCAGTGCTCTGTCAAGCCTACAAATTAGGATTGACGGAGGGCCAGGGGGTTGTGGGCGCGAAGCGAGGAGGAAAGTGTATGGAGTCCATACATTGACGACGAGCGCCAAAGCCCACGGGCCCCTGGCCCCCGCCCGCAGGGTTGGCCGCAAACGGGCCATCTGTGGCGTCGCATCGGCTCAATGGGTCTGCGGCCCCGGTTTTCGCCGCTGGCTCCTTGCATCTGGCCCGTTTGCGGCCAATCAATCCTAATTTGTAGGCTTGACAGAGCACTAGGAATGCCCGGAAGTCCTTCATGACCGCAACAACCAGCACCTGCTATTGCTCATTGCCCGTCCCGGGCGCCACGGCGTATGGTAAGGCACGGGTGTGCATCGCATCACCGGATATTTCCGGCCCCATTAAAAATGGTGGTATTGGCACCGCCTACAAAGCACTGGCCACGGCACTGGCGCGCGGCGGACACGACGTAACAATTTTGTACCCGCATGGCACGCATTCCGAAGACGGCCCGATTGCCCGCTGGGTAGAGTATTACGCCACGCTGGGCATCCGGTTTGTGCCGCTTTCTCTGCCGGCGCATACTGCTTTGGAAGGCGGCAAGGCGATGAAGTTGAGCTATGTGGTCTTGGAGTATTTTCGCTCCTGTGCCGCAGCCTATGATGTTATTCATTTCCCGGAATGGCTGGCTTTGGGTTACTACACTATTTTGGGAAAAAAGCAGGGGCTGATTCCGCAAAATAGCACGATTGTCCTGGGCTTGCACAGCCCGCACCTGTGGAATATGCGGTACAACAATGAACCGGTACTCGATGCGGATATTCTGAACCTGGATTTTATGGAACGCCAATGCGCAGCGCTGGCGGATGTGGTCGTCAGCCCCAGCGCCTACATGATTCAGTGGTGCAAGCGGCAGGGATGGACGTTTCCACCTGATACCTATGTACAACCTTATGTGGTGCCTGAGGCCAATGGGGTGAGGGATCACAACCCGTTGGCTCAAAATAAAATCACGGAAATCGTCTTTTTCGGACGCCTCGATATCCGCAAAGGCCTGCAATTGTTTTGCGACGCGGTGGATCAATCTCTTCTACGCAACAGGCGGGATATTACCGTCGTATTTCTGGGCCGGCCGGTGGACGTCCACGGATTAAACTCTACCGAGGTTATTCGCCGGAGAAGTAAAAACTGGCAGTGCCCGGTGAAGCTGATAACGGATTTTGGGCGTGATAAGGCGGTGGAGTATCTGCGCCTGCCGGGGCGGTTGGCGGTTATCGCGTCATTGGCGGACAATTCTCCCAATACCGTTTATGAATGCCTGTCCAACGGCATTGCATTTATCGCCTTACGTACCGGCGGCATTCCGGAAGTTATCGCAACACAGGATTTGCCGCACGTGCTTTGCGATGCGGACGTTTCCGTGTTGGCCAGGCGGTTGGAACAGGCCTTGGAAAAGCCCCCGGCTCCAGCGCATCCGGCAATGGACTTTGCGGCCAATGAAGAAACTTGGAATCACTGGCACGCGCGTTTCGCCGAGGTTAACGCCGCCGGTGAAAAAGCGTTCCTAGGCGGCGCCCACATAGCCGCCGGCTCTGCCGGCGGTGGGGCGCATCGAGCATCCGGAGGACACGTGCCGGACCGCGGCGAAATATGCGAGGGGTATCTGCAGGAGGGGACATCCACGCAACCTCCGCTGCTGAGCGTTTGTCTGGTGCAACAAGGTTCCGGAAAACAGACCCTGCGTGCCATCAACAGCCTCCAAACACAGGATTATCCGTCTACGCAGGTTATTTTGCTGCTTAAATCAACCAGCGAGACCGGCACGGATGCTGTTGCACCGCAGGTGAAAACGGAACTCATAAACCGTGGGTGGAAACTTATTTATTTTACGGAGTCGGGAAACAAATCTCCTTATGATCTCGCGGTGCAATATGCGCATGGCACGATGCTGTTGCTGATGGATGACAGCGGCTGTCTGGTGCCCAATGCGTTGCGCACGCTGGTAAACGCGATGCAGGCAAGTGCCGTGGATATTCTGACCAGCACCCTTTGCCTGTTTAATGAAGCCGACACGCTGGATGACAGCTCTGTGCCGCGGCGAATTCGATTGTTTTCCGGCAGTCCGGCGGCGGGATTGTTCAGCAATGTATTCGGCGGCCACGCGGTATTGATAACATCGGCGGCATACAAAGCGCTTGGCGGATTTCGTCCGCCAACACAAGATGTGCAGGAAATTCCAAATCGTGCCGCCTGGTGGGCGTTCTATGCGCGGGCGGCCTTATCCCCATTGATGATGCAGTGTTTGCCGATCCCGGTGCTGTGGGCCTGCGAGGCGGAACATGCCGATGATGGCGCAACGGGGATTGACTATTTACTGGCGGATATTTATCGCGAACAACTTGATCCCAAACTCTCTCTTCTGCCGCTGTTTGCCCGTGGTGTGAAGCTTAAGGCCGATATAGCCCTGCCGCATTGGCAAGGCAGCGGACCGGTGCGTATCGGGTTGTTGCGGGAGATAGTGGAAACCATCAAGGATCTTCGCCGGAAAACACGGCGAATTCGTTATATATTCAAGGGAAAACCGCCGCCTGGGAGCCTGTCCGAGTAATCGCCGGGTTGCGACGGCGTGATTTTTGGCCTCTTGGGGGAGCATCGCGTCAGAGCACCGTGGTGATAACCCGGTGGTCGGTTCGCGGCACTGGATCAACCACCGGATTCATCATCCGGTGCTCTACAAGTAGTTAGAATGTTTTGGAAGCGCTGGCGCTGCAATTTTTTCGGCATATTCTGAATCTGGAATCTGGAACCTGGAACTTGGAAGACGTTAATTCACAAGGAGGCAGCAGAGGTAAACGGAGGACCAACGATGATCATGGATCAGAAATTGAGAAATTCCGATGATTTATTCATTGATCATTGCTCATTGGTCATTGAGCGCCGCGTCGTGCCGTTGTGTCGTCGTGGTGAACCCGTCGTTAATCCACATAATCGCATTCCAATCCGGCTCTAAATTTGTTATAATTCGCGCTTGGTTAGAAGGCTAACGGGAAACCTTAATGAAACCATTTTGGCGATTAATGCGGGGCGCTTGGCCCTACCGCTGGCAGATTGTAATTTCGTTCCTTTGTGCAATCGGTGTGAGCCTGTCCTACGCTTCCGGCGTCGCAACGCTTTATCCGGTAATGAAAATTTTTATGGGGGCGGAAGGGGTCCATGGCTGGCGGGATCAGACCATCGCCCAGGAACGCCTGCATATCCAAACCCTGGGGCTAACAGCCAGTGCCCGCAAGGGGAAACTGGCCATCAGTGTTCTTGGCGTGGGGGCCAAGGCGCAGACGCCTCTGCATAGCATTCAAATTGGCGATCAAATTCGCAGTGTGCGGATTGTGTCTCCAACCGGGCAGACAACAGGGTCAGCTGATTCCTGGCTTAAGATGATGTCCCTATTGGCAAATGCCAAGCCCGGCAGCACCGCGCAATTGACCGTAACCGCCAATGATGGCTCCGCACCGCGAACGCTGGCCGCCACACTCCCGCGGCTGAAGTGGAGTACACGACTCTGGGCGTCCGTTGCGGCAGCTATGCCGCAACGCCGAATCTGGAGCCTGTTTTGGGTGGTCATGGTCTTTATCGGTTTGTGCATTGTGGGCAGCACGTTCCGTTATCTTCAGAGCTTTATCAGCGGTGTGGTGGCCAACAAAATTATTATTGATCTGCGACGCAAGCTTTTTAATCACATTCTGGATTTGCCGCTGTCTTATACCGCAAACAAAGGCACGCATGACCTGGTCAGCAGAGTCAATGTAGACACGACATTTGTCGCCGGCGGTCTTGGAACTGTGCTGGGGAAGGCGATTCTTGAGCCGACCAAATCACTGGGGGTGGCGATTCTTGCGGTGATGGTGGATTGGCAGATGTTTCTGGCGATGCTGCTGATATTGCCGGCGATGGGCGTGGTGATCCGGAAATATGGTAAAAAAATGATGAATACGGGGAGCGTGCAGTTACAGGGCTGGTCGGCCGTTGTGGGCATCAGCAGCGAGGCGTTGGAGTCCATGCGGGTCGTTAAAGCCTATTCCGGTGCCGGTTACGAGCGGCGGCGATTTGCGAAAGCGAATCGTGATTTGTTTAAAGCCGCCCGCCGCCTGCTGCATTACATGGCACTTTCCCGTCCAATGTTTGAAACCTTGTCCATCATATTGGTAAGCATTCCGTTGATGTGGGCGGCGGAGTTAACATTCCACCATGTCATTGGCCGGGATGAATTTTTTCTGATGCTGGCCTGCCTGATCGCCATTTTTGAACCCCTGCGGAAACTCAATGATATTAACAGTCAGGTGCAAATCGCCAATTCGGCGGCCCAGCGATGCTTTCAAATTATTGATCTGCCAAAGGAGCCAAATTTATCGCCGAACTTGCCGAGACTGCCGCGTCATAAGCAGGCGGTGCAGTTTGAGGACATTTCCTTCAAATATCCCGGCCACGATGAATGGGTCTTGCAGGATATTAATATGACTATTCCCCGCGGTCAGGTGGTGGCGGTGGTTGGGAGCAATGGTTCAGGTAAAACCACGCTGCTTTCGCTATTGCCCCGGCTATATGTTCCCACCGAAGGGCGAATTCTTATTGACGGTGTGGACACAGCTACGGTATCGGTAAATTCGCTGCGGAGGCAGATCGGCCTGGTGACACAGGAAACGGTCTTGTTCTCCGATACGCTGTACAACAATATCGCGTACGGAATGCGGCAAGCCAGCCATGACCAGATCATGCAGGCGACACAACGCAGTTATGTGGATGAATTCGCCCGTGACTTGCCCCAGGGGTATCAGACGCAGGTTGGGCAGGGCGGCACACGGCTTTCCGGCGGGCAGCGGCAGCGCATCGCCTTGGCCAGAGCCATTTTACGTGACCCCGCAATTTTAATACTTGATGAAGCGATGAGTCAGGTGGATTCCGACAGCGAAGCGAAAATCGCATTGGCACTGGAGGATTTCATGCGTGACCGCACCACCTTTATCATCGCCCATCGCTTCAGCACCGTGATGTCCGCGGACCTGGTGGTGTGTCTGGATGCCGGCCGAATTGCCGGCTGCGGCACGCACACGGAACTCTTCACAAGCTGTCCGCCGTATCGGCGGTTGTATGATACGCAGTTGATTGGGCAGTACTCTGGTAGCGCGGAGCCTGTGGTCGTGCGGGATACTGCTCCGGATTGGATGTGATGCCCTGTGGAACAGTTTGGTTGGCACTATGATGTGCATAAGGCTGTGGCAGCCTAAGGAACGAGGCCCAAATAACCTCCCAAGGCCTGACTTGCCGTGCCTCACATAGCCGTCGGCCTTGCCAGCGGTGCCGAATTCGATTGCAGCGCAAATCGAGAAATTATTTCGGTACTGTTCCTAAGCAGTTCCTTTTTCGTTTCCTGACCAAAGGGAATATCTCGGTCCGCCCATCGCGGAAATCTTGGCTTTTCCACGCCGCGCGAATCAGGAGCGGCTTCCACGCCCCGGCAGCCACCGCTGCTGTGTCGCGCCCTCCACGCCAATCAACCGTTGTAACGGTTCACGGGCAACCCTGTTTCTGTGGTTTTATGCGGCCTTGGGTCGGTGGATTGCTGCTGTCAATGATGTCACCCCCGCTCTTTAGCAGAAACCGCCGCATGGCCATCTTCACGTAGCCGCTGCCCCAAGCACAACGGATCTCGGCCGCCGAGCGCTCTGTGCACGCTATCCATGAGATCCCGCTCGCTCCGCGCAATCATATCTCGGTATCTAGTGTTCTGAAATCCCCAGAGGGTTGAGTGCATCTCCTCGCAGTGCCCGACGAGGAACGGCAGGGCTACGACGATCCGCAATCCCTTTTGGCTTTCAAGATACCGGTCGATTGTGTTCGTCTGATCGTCCAGAACCTCCGGATTCCACCGGCCCAGCAGCGCCAATACGCTCCTATTGTAGATGTTGCACACCGTGCTGGTCATCTTGTCAATCGTGGCGAAGCGCATGCCGCAAAACTCTTCAACGCCCAACACTCGGCAGTCCTTATTCACATTCGCGATTATCCCGGCAAACACGTCCCACTGATCGCCCCTGCGGTCCAGGTACGCGTTGACGATCTCCATTTTTTCCTTGAAGTCAGGCGGCAGCACGACATCATCCTCGATTACTGTGAGGCGAAAGATGTCATTGGCGATGGCGTAGCGGGCAAGGATCGCGTACGAAAGTCCGCACCCGATCCAGCCTGGCTTCGCTCTTATTCCATCGAATGTCACGAAGCCCGGGG